>CADCFX010000020.1 GCA_902800945.1 uncultured Erysipelotrichaceae bacterium
ATAATTAGCCCAATCTCCTTCAATTCCTTTAAACTCATCTTCTTTAATATCATCATTATAAATACATTTATATATTATATTTATTTGATGATTATCACAACCTTTATCAGTTACAAATTCTTCACTAATACCAAAGAAATCATAAGATATATTATTCCATCCCAATTCTTCTTTGACTTCTCTTTTTATTGCATCTAAGCTTTCTTCTAAGCGATGAATCTTACCACCTGGTAAAAGATAAAATGTTCTTCCTTCTACGCTAAATAACAGTACTTTTGATTGATCTTTGTTATAAATAATAGCAGATACTCTTAAAGTAAAACAATAACCATTTTCAACAAATTTAACATCCATAATTTCATCTCCTATTTTATATATATTATGTTAGCAGTTTATTCACAAAAAAACGCGTTGCTCTGTCCACAACACGCTTTTCTTGTGACCCACTGTAAATCGTATAACACTGACAGGTATTATACAACTTCTTACCTATTCGCCACATATACGCATTACTTAATAGTTTGACAAGAAAATATTAAAGAAAAACTTTAACAAAAATCTTATTATAAAATTTGACAATTAATCATCAAACCGGAAATATTCAAAAATATCTCCAAATAATAAGACAAAATTAAAAGGCTAAAACATTATTCTTCTATATCCAAGGATATAAAATTTCTAAGACAAAGTCTTAAAAAGTAAATAACACTAGCCTTTTAACAACCTCCTATTAAGTATCTTTAGTATACTATTATTTAATAGTAGTGTCAATAAAATATATTTTATTTTTTTGTAAAATTGTCAACGTTTATTAGTCTAAAATTGCTTTTATTCTTCTAACACCGGCTGAGGAAGCCTCTTCTTTCTTGATATGGAAATGACCTAGTTCTTTAGTATTTTTTACGTGAGGTCCGCCACATAACTCTTTAGAAACATTTCCAATTGAATATACTGTTACACGATCAGGGTACTTTTCAATAAACATACACTCAGCACCAGAGTTGATAGCTTCTTGTTTATCCATTTCTTCTACAGTAACATCTAGCCCTTCTTCTATCCATTTATTTACTAAATCTTCTGCCTTTTTCTTTTCTTCATCTGTCAGTTTATGATCACAACTGAAATCAAAACGCATTCTTTCATCAGTAATGTTTGACCCTTTTTGATGAACATCAGGACCAATAACTACTTTTAGGGCAGCATTTAACAAATGTGTAGCAGTATGATATTTTGTTTCTACTTCGGAATTACCTGCTAATCCACCTTTAAACTTACCTTCAGAAGCAGTTCTGCTCTTTTCTTGATGCTCTTTATATCTTTCTTCATATCCTTTTTTATCTACTGTTAAGCCTTTTTCTTCAGCAAGCTCTATTGTTAGTTCAAGAGGGAAACCAAAAGTGTCGAATAGATGGAATGCTGTTTCTCCGTCAATTCTATCACTATTTTTAGTTACTTTTTCAAACATTCTTAAACCTTTTTCTAGGGTTTTACTAAATCTATTTTTTTCATTTTTTAATTCTTCAATCACTATTTTTCTATTATCATTTATCTCACTGTAATAATTACTATATTTATCCATAATAGCATCGGCTATTTCTTCTTCCCAATTAGAGTTGATATCTATATCTAACGCTTTAGCATGTCTAATAGCCCTTCTAATTAATCTTCTGAGTATGTAGCCCTGATCGGTATTTTTAGGTTTAATACCAGCCGGATCAGCAAGAATAAAAACGGAGGTTCTCATGTGATCAGCAATAATACGCATGCTACGTTCATTTCCGTTATATTCTTTCCCCGAAATTCTAACAATAATATCGATGATATCTTTCCAAACTGATGATAAATAGTTATCATTAACTCCTTCTAGAATAGCAGTAGTTCTTTCTACTCCCATACCAGTATCAACATTCTTTTTAGGAAGTTCAATTACTGTACCATCAGCTTTTTTCTCAAATTCCATAAAGACATCATTCCATATTTCTACCCAACGATTATCTTCTGGATCAAAGTTTTTAGGAATCGGATCATTACTGCGCCAATAAAACATTTCTGTATCGGTTCCACATGGACCAGTTTCGCCGGCTATCCAGAAGTTATCTTCAACAGTTCTGGCTATTCTTTCTTTTGGTATTCCTAAACTTAGCCATTTGTTATATGATACCTCATCAAATGGTATTAAATCACTACCTCCATAAACTGTTACAGCTAATCGTTCAACAGGAATATTTAATATCTTGGTTAGGAATTCAAAACTCCAAGGAATCATTTCATCTTTAAAATAATCTCCTAAGCTCCAATTACCTAACATTTCAAAGAAAGTATGATGAAATGAATCACCCACCTCTTCTAAGTCATTTGTTCTAATACACTTTTGATAATCACATAATCTTGTTCCGTAAGGGTGAGGTTGCCCCATCAAATATGGTATTAATGGTTGCATTCCGGCTGTATTAAATAGTACTGATGGATCATTTTCCGGTACTACTGGTGCACTTGGTATTTGTTTATGGCCCCTTTCTACAAAATAGTTTATATATAAATCCTTTAAATTCATTATTATCTTCCTTTCAATATTTCTTCTATTTGTTTATTAATGGTTTCGTTATTTTCTAATAAATAATCGTAATCTTCATAGGTATCTAATTCTATTTCTGTTAGATGATTTTGTTCTTTTGGGGTTAGATGTCGATTACATTTATCGCTATGCACTTTTATTGTAATTATATTATAATTACTATTTTTTAAATAATTTATTTCATTTATCAATCTTACATCGCTTATAATTACATTTTTTATATCTAACATTTTGTATATTTCTATGTCTTCTAACATTCTTTTAGCCAGAAGGTCTGTATCTGCCGCTCGTAATTTATCTCCTGTAGTTTGCAAAAAAGATCGAGGTTTATTATTATCGTCGCCATTCCAAAGCCCTAATTCTAATGCAAATAGTTTGATGTATTTACTTAATCCAGTTATTACAGAATTAGGCAATCTTTTTTTCATAATATTGGCAACATAGTTTTTTCCACATCCGGCTTTACCAATTAATAAATAGATATTCATCTAATCACCTTTTCAAAAATAAAACCACATTATTTGCAAGGAGCAAATAATGCGGTACCATCCTTTTTTTCACTTAATTATAGATAACGGTATTCCCGATTAGTCTCTTAAGGTAGCTATTTCATTAGTAACTGCTTAGTTTCCACCAACCACTAAGTCTCTATATAGTATCCTAACTACTTTGCCTTCGTCAACAACTAATGAAATGATTATAATACAAAAAGCTATCGTTGTAAAGAATATCATTGATTCTTTGTTATTGAACGCTAGCATTCTTTAGAACGAACTATATAATTATTTTCTTAGCAATTTCATTGCCATATCTGCTCCATAAGGCAGTCTTTCTAATTCTGTCATTGCTTTTCTTCGAACCACAGGATTTTCGACAAGTGGATTAAAGATAAACCATTGTTCACTCGCAATCATTTCCGAGAATCCTACCAGCCCTTTTTCTCTTGCTATTCGAATCTGTTGCGCAATATCATAATAGCCATTTATTTCATAAGTATACTCTAGATATTCTGCAATTCTCGGATCAGAAAGACATTGTAATAAGTAATAGATTGAATTTGCTTCTTCTCCAGTATTATCATTTTTTATTTGTTCTAGTACACTTACCCCAGATGGATTTTTAGTAACAAAGTCAAGAACTAGTCTTTTTAGATTTGAAATCCCCATAAAGTCTATAAATTGTTGTTTACTCCTAATGACTTCGTTTGTACTTTCTAATATAATACGAGCGAGTATGTCTAGAGCTGGGCGATTGCCAACGACTGATATATGTTCTGTATTATATTCCTTTTGATCAGCGATTATTCTTAAAATCTCAGATTGTAAATCCAAATAAAACGATTCTTCTACCCAATATGAAAATTTAATTTCTGGATATTTTCTTTCTAAGCCGACCGTTTTTAAGTATGGAACAACCATTCCCGGCACTCCTTGCCATATATCTAGGTCAACTCTGGTAATTCCTTTCTCTCTTAAATCGGTATTTAACAAATACCTTACTGCATCACATTGGATTATTTCTTTAATTTTATCTTTTGCTGGTGTTGGGAATTGTGGATAGACAAATCTATTGAATAATTCTATTACGTTCGGATTATACTCCATAACACGAATTTCTCTTATTTTTTCGGGATAATCATGCAAGAGTCTAAAATGAGAGTAGCCAATACCTAAACCACCTGTATATACTACTTCCCCTTCTTTATTTCTGTCTTTAGTTTCCTTCGCAAAATCTTCAAATCTTGAATCGTGCTCATACTGTTCTTGCACTTCCGAAGCCATCCATAGTTCTCCAGATTTGGTAAATAGAGATTGAAATAGAATATCTTGATTAGTATAGTAAAGGTTTAATTGCCTGATTAGTTTTTCGTCTCTACTATCTTGATTCATTTTTGAAAGTTGATTCTTAAGTTGCAATTTAGTAAAACCATAGCCTACATCTCCAATATAAACAGGAAATCCCATTTTTATTCCATTTCTGTACGGATCCTTTCTTATTGTTGAAGCGGCAAGATACTGTACATTTACTCCTTTAGGAAGTTTCATATTCTTTCCCTCATAATATACCATATTATTACTCATACAATCGTTAAATCCAAGCGCCTCAATCTCTGCTTTTAAAGACTCCATAGCCATTCTTTGTATTGTACTTTTTATACTTGAATCTATAGTTAGCATTAGTTTTCCCCCTTTTGCTTGTGTTATATTATCACTATATGAATTAAATATCAAATTATTCAATAAAAAAGAAGACTATAAGTCTTCAAATTTATTATGACGCATATTGTATGATAAGAAGATCGCTGTTACTAAACTTAAACCAACTATCATAAATAGTAATATTAAGAAATCTCCGGTTTTGGGGTTCTTAACATTAACATCTTCCATTACCTGATTAATATCCTTATTCGTATTAACTACTTTTTTATCTGGATTAACTACTTCTAAATTAAGTGTGTAATTATTTAATTCTTTGGTAGCTGTAATAGTAGTTGATCCTGCTTTTATAGGAATAATAACTCCGTCTACAATACTGGCTACAGATGGGTCTGATACCTTCCAATTGGTGTAATTAGAGAGCGAAAAGTACTCGTTAATATTAAAGTCTGTATCAGTAATTTTTATTTCATAATCTCTAGTAATATCTTCCGCAAAAACTATTAGTGGAAAAAATAGTATTAATAAATAAAGCAGATACTTTTTCATAGATACACCTTCTATTCTCTTTATAATTTTATCATAAGTTGTTTTTTTTAAGAAATAGAAATAAATAATAATTAATAACTTCATTATAACTTTTTTATATATTATTATATTCTTCAAGTAATTTGGTAGTTAAATTGGTTTTACGCATTGTCGAATAATCATTATTAATAGCCGTTAAAAAGGCTTCTTGTTCTCCTATTATTACCAGACTTTTTTTGGCTCGAGAAACAGCTGTATATATTAATTTATTATATAACATTTTATAATATGATTTAGAAATAGGCATTATTACGTGAGAAAACTCTGAACCTTGGCTTTTATGGATTGTAATAGCATAAGCGTGTTTTATATTAACTAGATCTTCTCTACTATAAATAACTTTATTACCATCAAAGTCGATTGTAAGAAGATCTTTTTTGGTTGGGACTTGAAGAGTAACAATATTGGTAATATATCCTATATCACCGTTAAATACATTGTTATCCGGGTCATTTACCAATTGCAATACTTTGTCGTTTTCTCTACATAGGAGCAAGAACTTGTATATCATCTTCGGTTAAACCTTTATCTTTGCTAATTAAGCAGATTCTTCTAATCATCTCTTTTATAGTAGGACCAGATGCTTTTAAAAAGTTATAATCGTCTTTCTGAGAGGCAAATTCTGGATTTAGATTTTTGTTTTTTATTTCACTCGCTAGAATGGGAATATATGAATTCTCACTTTGACGATATATATGTTCTAACGGAATATGAGTAAATAAGTTGGAATTAATAATATCGTTTAGAATCATCCCTGGTCCAACTGATGGAAGTTGGTTAGCATCTCCAACTAGTATTAGTTTTATATTATGATTAATTCCTTGTAATAACGAATAGAATAAATACGTATCAATCATAGATGTTTCATCTACTATAATTAATTTATGATAGTTTTTATTATATTCATTTATTTGAAATTCATTAGTTTCTTTATTCCACTTTAGATAGCGATGTATTGTAGAAGCCGGTAATCCGGTTGATTCACTCATTTTTTTGGCAGCTCTTCCTGTTGGAGCAAGGAGTGCAATTCTGTTTAAAGCATCTTTGGGATTTACATTATTAAGTCTTATGTATAGTTGAACAATTGCATTTATAATTGTTGTTTTTCCTGTTCCTGGCCCACCAGTTATTATACTAACCCTGTTCTCCAAAGATTCTCTTATGGCATTTCGTTGTTCTTTATTGTATTTAACCCCTTTTTCAGCTTCTAAATTTATTATTAAGTCATCATAATTATTAATAATATCCTTGTTATAATTGTTTATTAATAGCAAATTGTTAGCTATCATTTCTTCATATATGTAATAATCTTTTAAGAAATACTTATCAACATCAGCAAGGATTATTTCTTCAGCTAGTATTAGTTCATTTAAATAAATAGAGAATTCTTCTTCCTCTATAAATATTTTGAATTCATTGCGAATATTGGAAAACAGATCATTTTTAGAAGAATAAGTATCCCCCTTTTTCATTCCTAACCTTTTAAAAGATTCTATTATACAAGCTTTTATTCTTTCTTTAGAATCTGCCGCTTTTTTGCTTAAAAAAACCTTATCTAGTTTATTAAAGTCAATAATATCAATTAACGAATATAGATTTTCTTCTACTATGTTTAGGGAATCTTCTCCATATTTATTCAATATACTAAGCCCTTCATTAATAGTAAATCCTAGTTTTTGAAGGGCAATGATAATATCATCTGTACTTTGATATTTATTAATTGATTCATATATTCTCAGAGCTTTTTTTTCTGATATTCCTGGTACTTGTAGTAAGACACTAGCATCCTCTTTAATAAGTTTGATGGCATTATCTCCTAAAGTATTTACAATGTTTTCGGCAGTTTTTTCTCCGCATCCTTTTATAAGTGGACTAGCCAAAAAAGTAATGACCGCATCTTTACCTTGTGGTTCTTCTTTTTCATAAGAAGTAACCTGAAATTGTTTCCCATAACGAGCGTTATCGATATATTTTCCTTTTAAGATATAATAGTCTTCACCATTTAATTCTGGAAAGTACCCCGTAAAAGTTATTGTTTTGTTAATTATTTCTTCAAGTTCTTCTGATGATTCTTTAACACGAAAAAGACCAACTTTGTATCCGTTGTCCCCTTCATATATCATCTGTTTAAATTTTCCACGAATGAAATCCACTTTTACCACCTCCTATATCATAACATAAAGGCAAATGAAAAGCGAATATTTTTTCGCTTTTTATTGGGTGATTTTAAAATTCATCATTTTCTTACCTAACCGTTGTTTTCTAACGTTAAACTCTTTTCCTTTGAAGCGGGAATGAAGCATATTAAAGGAATAGGACCTTAGTAAGCCTATTTTTGTTGTTTCATTTACAAATATCTCATAATCGTATGAAAAAGCGAAATCCATATCTTCATCTCCTATTATAAGGATTATACATATAAAAAGAGATTTTTTCAATCTCTTTTGACTATTTTACCTTCTACTGAATCAATATTGGCTTTGGTAATTAGCACATTGTAACAACTGTTTTCTTTTAAAGTTTTGGGAATTATTACCTTTAGATAGTTCTCGGTATGTCCGATACTATTCTTTGTACTGCTTTCTTCTACGAGAACATTTACTATCTTATTGACAAATTGTTTGTTGTAGTTTAGTTGAAGTTCTTCGTCGATTTTTATTAATTCCCGAGCACGTTGTTTTTTGATACTGTTATCTATTTGGTCTTTCATCTTAGCGGCTGCTGTTCCTTCTCTTTTTGAATATGGAAACACATGAATTTTACTAAAACTACATTTTCGACAAAAATCAATACATTCTTTAAAATCCTCTTCTGTTTCTGATGGAAAGCCTACAATAACATCTGTTGTTAAGTTAATATCTGGACGTGCCTCTCTTATTTTAGATATCTTATCAAAATATTCTTCTTTGGTATACTTGCGATTCATAAGTTTTAGTATTCTACTAGCTCCTGATTGAAGAGATACATGTAAATGGCCGCAAACCTTAGGATTATTCTTAATTTCTTCTATGAAACGTTCATTAATACTAGTAATTTCAATACTAGATATTCTTATTCTTTTTAGCTCGTTAATTTTGGATATTTCTTGTATTAGATCAACTAGATCATAGTTTGCTCCTCTACCATATGAGCCTGTATCTATACCTGTAAATACTATTTCTTGATGCCCCATAGAAACTAGTTTTTTGATTTCTTCTACTGATTCGGAAAAATCTTTACTACGCACAGCACCTCTTACATAAGGAATTATACAGTATGTGCAAAAGTTATCACACCCATCTTGAATTTTTACGAATGCTCTAGTCCTATCATTAAATTTTGTAACGCTCATATTTTCAAAGGTACTCTCTCTTCCTTCGTATAGTTTTGTTACTTTTTTCTTGTTTTTTATATATAACTTTATTTGCTTAACTAATGAAGACTTATCTCTATTGCCGATTAAAACATCTAAATCTAGTTTTCTATATGTTTCTTTGTTGTGTTCTACTGAACAGCCACATACTACTAGGATACTATCGGGATTATTCTTTATTATGCTTCTTATTGCTTTTAAGGATTTTTTATCGGCAACATTTGTTACACTACAAGTATTTACTATAATTATGCTTGGTTTTTCTTCATCATAAGTGAATCCTTCTTTTTCCATTTGTTCTTTTATGTATTCTGATTCATAACTATTTACTTTGCACCCAAAAGTAACTATTTTAAATGTCATTATTAATCATCCTTCCAAAATAAAAAGTATATTTTATACTTTTTATTTATCAAGAAAATACTGTAATTTTTTTAAAGTGTTTAAAAATTCTTCTTCATGCTCATATGTTACTAACGATATTTTAGTATTGGCTTGGCGCTTTAACGGATCCAATTCTAATTCTCCAGTATTATCTAAATCTATTTTTTTTACTTCTATATTATCTTTTAATTCAGACTTTTCATAACCAATGCTTACATTATTCTTATTGTTTAGTAGTTCATCATAACTTATAATGGCTTTTTCTTCTTGGTCTTTTTCAAAATCTGTTAAATTCATGGTAGTATTTTTAGGAAGATTTTCTAATTTCTTTGATAATTCCCGTAAATCAAGGGTATCACTATTTTGATCATTATCTTTTTTGACTTGATTTTTCTGAAAATAGACTAGATATACCATTGTTACCGAGATAATTATTAAAGAAATTACTACTAAAATCAATAGCAAATCATGGACGATTATACTATCTAATAAAAACACCAACATACTACCACCCTACTATTATTTTAACATTTATTATTTTTTTGACAACTATTTAACTATTAGATAAGGATTCTGCTCTGTTCCCTCGCCCTTGGCTATAGCACTACTACTAATATTTATAACCGGACGTAGATGAAGTGGAATATTTATAGCATTGCTAGTTATAAGACCAGTATTTGTTAGAGTAAACATTTCTAAAGTATTATCCTCACTAATAGAATTAGAACTCATAGTCCATGTATTGCCTTCTATATTACTATTATATAAATAATAATCGACGTTTTCCTCTTCTGTGCTACCGCCTGCTAAAATAACTTCATCAGCCGAAATAAAACCAACTTTGCTTAAATAAGATGTAGTAAAACATTTTAGTGTATAATTATTACTTACTGTTCTTTCGTGGGTTGAAGAGTATTTTTTGTTTTCTCTTATTGTAGAAAAATCTTTGTCACTACAAAACGAACTTGCAACTAACAAATCCTCATAATCGCCCAGGTTATCCTTTGACCAAGCGTTTAATATGTTAATAATAGTGCTTTTTTCTAATAAGGCAAGATTTTCAACGTTTTCATCCTCATTTGTGTTAAAGGCTGCTTCTAGAGAATCTCCTTCATCAAAAATCGCCCTAATTGTTCCATCCCCATTTATTCTGATTATTCTAAAAGCTTTGTTATTGATTAGCAAATGGTTGTTGGAAACATTACCACGAAAATAATAAGATGTTCCATAATCATCAGTTGTTTTTATTAATCCTTCATCTTCTATGGCTTTTTTTCCAATTTCGGTTTTTGAATTAGTATTAAAATAATTATCGCTTAATATTAGGTCTTGAAGAGTATTCTTGTTAATCGATTCATTTTCAATAGTTATCAAACCTTTTATATCTGTTCTGTTTCTTTTGTTATCAATTACTAAAGTATAACGATCAGTAGTATTGGGTTCTATCGTAATAACTGATTGTAATAGATTTTCACCATTTTTCAACTTTTCTTTTTTCAATTCTTTTTTGTTATCATCTAATAAATGATATTTAATATTTTCCTTTACAACAGACGCATCTTTTAAATATATAGCATAATATACTTTATTAGATCCGGTATTGGTAACAGAAAAACTGTATTCATATTTCTTTTTAGTAGGATATTTTAAATCTATTTTATTCCCGTCTATATAATTTATAGCTAAATCACCAACATTAAATACTATAGCATCTACTTGTTTTAGCCCAATATTATTATCGAAACTTAGAGTTATACCCGATAACATAAAAACTAAAAATACTAGAGTTATAATAATTAAAACCAACTTATAAGCGTTTAATCTTCTTGTAGTTTTTTGCATAAAATCCCCCTATGCATTTCATTATTATACCCTTTTTTTGGATAATTACAAGTTTAAAAAAAGAGATATCAAGATATCTCAATTAGAGTATTACTATTTGGATAAGTATTGGCTGGGTCTATCATGTTTAATTGTTTTTCAGAATTGTTGCGGTTATCATTTACTATTTTTACCTTCCCAGCTAGCAATTTAACATTACAACAGCAGTCTTTACCGGTTCGACTTTGTGATCTAATTATTAGTTGTGAATCTTCGATACTATCTAGTAATGTTACGTTGTTATAGCAAGAATGTTTATATTCTTTGCCATTATATTTTATTAATAATTGGTACTTTTTAGGGTTTCTAATATTGCATCTTGGAAGATAATCTTCATAAGTGATTAATCTTCGCGGCAATTTGAATCCTTCTAATTCTTTATTTAAATATTTTAGTAATCCTTCTTCACCGTAAATAAGTATAGAAGTATTATCCGTTAAATATTTGGAAATGATTTTTTCTGATGCGTAGCCGGTTTTATAGCCATCTACAACTTCATCGCTTATAACTATTTCTAAATTAATTCTTGATGACTGATTAGACATTTCTTGTAATTCTTGGCGAAACGCTATTTCAGAATATTTTTTTACACTATAAATGATATTTAAAGTAATTTTTAGACCACTACTTAGTATTCTTTTAGCTAACGAATAAACGGCGTTTATTCCATAGTTTGTACATATAGCTATTATATTATCATAATCCCTTACACTATTATAATATGCGTTTCCATATAAGCCATTTATTGTAACTTCTTTGCTTCCTTTTATATTGCGTAGGTATTCGGATACTAATCCCTTTTCTTTTTTTAAAACACTTATTGTATATTCTGATTCTCCCTGATTTTTGCTATTTATAATATAATAAGGCCTAGAATAATAATTACCTGCTATATAGGTTGATAAAACAAGGTATTCACCAGGGCGATGTATTGGAATATTGCGGTTGTTTTTGGGCGAAAGTGTTATTATTGTATTTTCGTCTCTAACTTCTTTGCTCTTTATATAAAAGTTTTCTTGAACAATAGTTATTTGATTGGCAAGTTTTTCAATCGGACTTGATGCTGGTACAAAAGAATTGTCCCCACTATTTATGAAATTGTTACGATTAGAAAGGAGGTTTTTAAAGTCTTTTTCATCAAGCTTTGATAACTTTATATTTTTCTCGTATTTCATGTGCTCACCCCTTTATAATTCTTTCAGCAATGAATTTACTCGTTAGAAGCATATTATTGAGTGTTGTTCCCATGATTCCATATTGACTGCAAAAGTATAGTCCTTTGATGAATTCTTCAGCAGGATAATTCGCCAGTCTCATTAAGGCGTTATCAAGAGGCTTTAGTTTATGGCCAAAGCAATTCGCATCTTGATAGTGTTTATAATAATCAACAGGAGTAACTATTTTTATTTCTTCAATATAATCTCTAATTCTAATGCCTGCTTTTTCTTCAAAAGCGCTTATTAAGTTATTAGCTATATCGTCAATATTATTATTATACTTCTCGCTAGTGATATAGTTTTCAAATGTTCCACCAAAGAAGTAGGTCTCAATAGTAATTATGGAAGTCCCTTTTGGAGATATATTGGCATTTAGCAAGTTATTAACAGTAACTATACTATTGTTATTATTTATACTGGTCATTTTATTATATTCAACATCACTATCAAGATTATTATATATGTAGTATCTCGAGTCTTCTAGTTCTAGTTCTTTTGGATTTCTATTTAAGCCAATATAAATAGTAAATGGGGTTCCGTCATTTTTTCTTTTATTACATAATTGAAGAGCTTCTTTTGTTACTTCGTTTTTTTCTAATAACCCATTAAATACTTTAGAAGGATTTAATGCTGTAATAAAATTAGATGTATAGTAGATCTCATTATTAAGTAAGACTCCAGTTACTTCGTGATTCAATGTTATTATCTTATTTAATTGGACACCATTTATGTAATTTCCTCCCCGTTTTAAATACTCTTGAAATATTTTAGCAGACAGTTCTTCGTATCCTTTTTCGGGGACAACGATATTATAACTTACTAAATTATACATGTATGCAGCATAGTCGACGAATGATAGTTCTGTTTCAGTGGCACCAAAATGTATCCAACAAGCATTGATTATCTCCTGAGCAGGTATTGGCATATCTATATAATCCAAAACCTCACTAACTGATTTATTAACAATTTTAACAAAGTTAGGATACTCCGATTTTAGTCTTTTTTCATCGACACCTTCTTCAATAAGACTGTTTAGGGCGTCGCGGCATTCCTCTGCGAGGGAGAAAAAGGTTCTAACACTTTGCTTGCTTCCTGGGATATATCCTTCAACTGCATCTACGAAATTATCTATACCAACTGGTAATAGATATTCTTTCTTTGTGCCTGTTTCTTTATTGATTGCAATAATATGGAATAATTTATTGTCAGATATAAAGTTTGGTTTTACGGCCATTTCATAGAACACCTTATTTACTAAATCATTATCATCAGTAATATCAAAAGACAAAGTATATATATTATCAAATGTAAAACGATGCTTATTGATGTGCTCAGTAAAATTACCAACTCTGTTATCTTGGTTGACTAATAATACTCTTTTTTCTTTTTTTAAAATTAGTAAGGCAGTAATAAGACTAGCTAGGTCATTCCCATATATTATAGCATCGTAACTATCCATAATATCCCTCTATTCTAGATAAATTATATCATATTTATACTTTTATAAAAACAAATAATCTAGCATTATTGCTAGATTATCTGAGATTTGTATTATAGATTCTTTTGTAGTTTATTAACAAATACATAAGAGTTAATATAATTAGTAATATATTAGTTGCAGTGAATACAAGTAATAATACTTTATAGTTATCAACTGAATTAATGATGAACATACTACATATAACTATAATGTTAACTAAGAGGGGTATATAAGTAATTATTCTATTCTTTATAATAACGTTAGAATCTTTCTCTTTATAGTTAATAAAACGAAAATCTAGTACTAACCCTAATAAACTTATAAAAGTAGTAAATAACACCGGATTAATAATTAATATGACAGATGTTATAAGATTGGGGCTATAAAATATAAATGCAACAATAAAATTGATCAATATTACTGGTAAGCTTGTTAAAAGATTTACGAGGTATTTAGATAATAAGAGTTTGTAAAATCTTATTGGCAAACTTTTAAAATATATAATATTGTTTTTTTCTAGTGACAAAGAATTGATGGTAGTACAAGATATAGCAGCAACAAACGATAAAAACAACATTAAATAATAACCAAAATTATGTGTTTTTGCCAACGATTCGGTATTTATTATCACTGATATTATTAAAAAGCTAATGCTTAAAACTATTGATAAATAAAGACTGCTTCGAAAATATGGTTTATTATTGACTAAGCTAATTATATCTTTATGAATCAAACTGGTTAAATATCTTTTTCTTCTACCGGGTCTAACTTTCTTGTTGGTATTAGTTTTTACCCCTTTTATTCTAGATAATAAATAGTTATAGTTTATGGAAAGCTTTTTAATAAATAAGCTAAATAGAATTATTGGTAAGAATATAAGAAGCAAGGTTGTTATAGGATTGTTACTTATTAGAGATTCTTTAAATAAGTATATAAATGGATTTAAAAATGATAACTTTTTAATAATGGTATTGGGGGAATTATTCTCGCCTCTGAATAATAAAATAACTATAAGAAATAAGAGTGCGATTATAAATATTTTGGCAATATTCTTCTTTAATCCTTTCTTATAATAGGAATCAATAAAAGCGTAGATTGTACCAATAATAATTGGAATAATAGGAAGGGTTATTCCCGCCAATATGCTTATTAAATAGCTTGTTTCATTTAAATTAACAGTATTCTTAAGAGCATAGAAAGTAGGAAACATGATAATAATTGTATATATCAAATTCTTTATATAAGGCATAAATAGTTTGCTAATTATAATCTCTGTTGATGTTAATGGAAGTGAAAAAAGGAAATCGTCTTCAACTTTGTATAATAGAATCTCTTTGATACTACTTATACTATTAACCAAGGTGATTGCTACGGCTATTATATAAGAAAAAACTAAAGCATTGTATTTTAAGGGTAATAAATTAGTTGTTGCAACAATATAAACTATATAGGCAATTATAATACCGGTTATTCCAAAGAATACAAGTTTCGTTTCGGAAGAATCTTGGAGATTATTTTCCTTGGCTATTTTAATCTTATCGCTATTGGTTGAGGACGATATTTGTAACATTATCAATCTTAATAAATGAATCATACTAACTCCATAAATGTTTCTTCAAGGCTTCTATCGTTTATCACATCCGACATCAAACCTTGTTTAACTATTTTTCCCTTAATTATTATAGCCACTTTATTGCATAGTTTTTCGGCCACTTCTAAAACGTGTGTGGAGAAAAAGATTATTTTTCCTTCCTCAGCCTTTTTTCTCATTTCTTCTTTTAAGACAAAAGCAGCTTCAGGATCTAATGATGCAAATGGCTCATCTAATATATATACATCCGGATTATGCATAAATGCAGCTATTAAGATTAGTTTTTGTCTCATACCATGTGAATAACTGGAAGTTAAGTTGTTTAGTTCTTCCTTTAGCATAAAACGTTCTGAATAGTACTCGACAGCTTTATTTCTCTCTTCATATGGAATATCATATATGTCAGAAATAAAATTCAGATATTCAATTCCGGTTATATTTTCATATACAGCAGGCTCATCAGGGATATAGGCGATTTTCTTTTTAAACTTTAGCGGCTTTTTAATAATGCTAATATTATCTATTAAAATATCACCAGAAGTAATATGGTTTATACCAACAATCGACTTAATTGTCGTAGTTTTCCCGGCCCCGTTACTGCCAACAAAGCCAAAAATATCCCCATTCTGAATTTCTAAAGAAATATTATCTACTGCTTTTTTTCCCTTAATATACTCTAAGGAATAATTCTTTATTTCTAACATATTTTCCTCCTTTTATTTCATTTCATCGAACAATTTGGATAAGCTTAAGTTGTCATCGTCTTCAATTACTTCGTACATTAATCTATCATTTTCTTTTAGTAAGCTTTTTTTAATTGCCCCATTTTCAGAAACCAAAAGTATGCTATTTCCCTCTACTCCGAAAGCCAAATAGAATTTGGCTCTTCTAACATCTTCCAACAAATTTTTATCGTAGCTTTTTCTTTTTACTTTATAAAAGCTTTTCATTTTTTTAGAGCGAATACATTGTAGAGTAGCATAAATGTGTTCATCCAAATATGGTTTATTGCTAGAACACCACATGTTATGAAAGTCATCTACTACTTTTTCTATTACTACACAATAAAAGTCTGAATCTTCTACTATGGCCAAATAACGATTGCCGAGTTTCTCCAGAAATCTAACATTGTCTTCGAGTTTTATTCCTCTGGCAATAATTTTTTTATGAAATAGTTCATCGATATTATCTTTATCTAGATTAAACTTGATTGGTTTGGCAGAATTATACATTTCGACGTTGTTGTCAAAAATAGCAAACATTTCTGCGAGATAAGCATTCATTGCGCGTGGCAAGTAAGAAAATGTTAAAGCTAATGGGTCAATTAAGGCGGACCATTTTAGAGGAAGAAAACGATCATAAATATATTCTTTAGGTTCTTTAGGTTTAATTCTGTTAGTAAATATTACTCGGTCTCCTAAAATACGCTCATCAATTGCTTTAGATGAATCTAAATCTATTTTTAATAATAATTCTACTAAACGGTTAGCAAAAAAAGAAGCAACTAATTGAGAGTTTGTATAAAGATCCAAATGTTTTGGATCTACAAATTGTAAATCATACCATACGATTTTGTATGCCTTTATTTTTTCTACATAATCAAATCGTATATATATATTCTTATTACTATATGATATTAGTTCTACAGTTAGATAATTAATATGACTCTTTTTGGTTAAATATGAAGATATTTTCTTAAGTATGTTTTTTCTATCAGTCATTATTATCCTCCTTTACTACTTGTTGTTATTTTTATCTTGTTTAGCGACGTCTTTCAGCCTTTTCTTTTCTTCTTTATACTTCTTGCGTGCTTTAGACTTGTCATTTTTAAGACGAGCTCTTAGGCTATTTAACAAATTTTCTGAAGCCTCAAAGTTAAATGCTGATACAAGTCTTTTGTATAATCCTCCCCTTGAGACAAGCTTTTCTCTTACCTTCTTGGTAATCTCTTCGGTACTATCTTTATGAATTGATTTGGCAACATTTTTAAAACTAGTTATAATCTGTAAGGAAACTAGCATATCGATTATGAAGATAGCCCCTAGTATGATGGCGATAATATTTATTATACTGGAAGGTATTGATACTAGTATTGGTTTGAATATTGGATGAATAATATATATAACTGCTAAGGCTCCGATGCCAAATGATAAAGCGTTTTCTAGGCATATTCTTCCTGCTATGTTAAATTTTTTATCAGAATAATCCCACCATCTTGCTTTAAATAGCTTTTCCATTAGCCAAGATGTAATATATTCTAAAACAGAGCAGATAGTAGCCGCCAAGACAAATACAACTAATGGATCTTCTTTGTATTTAGGAAGCAATAATATGAATAGTAGGCAGCCAAAGCCATAGATTGGACAACAAGGGCCGATTAAGAAACCTCTGTTCATTAGTTTTTGAATGCAGTAATAAACGTAGACGCTTTCAATAATCCATCCTACAAATGAGTAAATAATAAATATTACGAATAACATACTTAATGAATATTCCATAATTTCACTCCTTTTCCTAATATTATATATAGCCAAAGTATTATACTAAAAGCTATATAAAAATAAAATTTGATTTTCTTGGTTTTGTGATGAAATGTTAGCATCCCTATTATTGCACCAATTGGGCTGCCAGCCATTATTATCATAAAAAGAGAAAACTCACTTATTCTATTTTTGTTTTTAATTGCAAAATATTTATCAGCCCCAAATAACACAAAAGTTATAACGTTTATAATAATTAAGTATAGTTTTATTTTATTCATAGGCATCACTAATATTATAATCGAAAACAACTATAAAAGAAAGACTATCATTTGTTTTTGATAGTCCTTCTCTTATTAAGCTTTTGGCTTTTAATATATAATCCAAATATAAGGATTAAAGAAATGAAAGCAATTATTACTAATATACCTACTTTTAAGATTATGCTGTTATCTTCTTTTTTCTTAACAATTACTTTTTCTTTAACTTCTTCTTTTGGAGGTTCTTCGATTACTTTCTTTTTTCCCACAACCCCGTATTGACTTAAATGCGGAGTTTTAAAGACTACGTAATCTCCTTCTATCTCACCATTTATATATTCGCTGACTTCGCCAGAATCGGAAATATAAACGACTTTATAACTTTCATATTCTTCTGTATTTACGCTATCTAACTTTATTTTTATTGTATAGTTGTTATCTTTAACTTTAACCGTCTTCTTACCTTTTTTTATAGTAATGTCGTATAAGTTAAGAATGTCCCCTTCCGTTATTTTACTATTATATTCTTCTTTTTTAGAACTTAAATCAGCAACTTTTAATTTATACTTTTTTTCCAGTTTTTTGGAACTAATTAACGTAACTTTTTCAGTCTCAAGAGTTGTGGCAGCTGGCATTTCTTCTTTTTCTTCTGTCTTTGGTTCTTCTTTAGGTACCTCTTTTGGTTTTAATAGGCCATAACCATCTTCTACCATAGAATCCAAGTCTGTTGTTATATAGGTTCCAATCCATGCCGGCGTAATACTAATAGGTATCATATTTACATAGTCGGGAGCTGGAATAAGTTGATAATCCTCTTCTTTAAATTCTTCTGGCATAGTATTGTCTGCTTTAAGATTATTATAATCTTGAGCAAAAGCATTTAATGTTCCTTCATATATTTTTTTGTCTTGATTTACTATTATTCTATTATCATAAACATAACGATATACTTTCTCCCCATTATCTGTTTTTTTAATATAAGAATCTTCTTTAAATTTAAGATTTCCTTCACCTACAATAGTTATATTGCTATCTAGACTTAGTAGGTTTATGAAATTGTCTCCACTAATACTAATAGTTAGAGGATTCCCATAATTAGATAAGTAATAAATATTGCCATTGTTTAAATAAATAGTGTTGTCTTCTTTGCTGTAGTAAATGCTTTCTTCTTTTTTACCATAGTCTTTGTCTTTACAAATATAAATATCTTCGTCTAAACTAGACTGCAACTTTAGTGATGCTAAGACATCACAATCGTTAATACTCAAGGCATTTACTTTAAATACTAATAGGCTTATTATTAGTAAAAATGCCATTTTTTTTCTATTCATAAATAAATCTACCTTCTACTCTCTTTTAAGGGGAGCGTCTTAATATTACCACTATTAAAATCAAAAAAAAAGAAAACTATGGCTGGTATAACTTATATATATAACTATAAATTATTGTTATAAGCCGCACCTAATAACTCCTCATCCTCCATTATTTCGGTATAAAAATGTTGTATTTTCGACTTATATTTCGCTATTTCTAAAAGGTTTTCTTCGGTAGTTTCTATTTGGTCAAGTAGCAATCGCAATGCAGCTATTTTCTCACCAAATTCTTTTACTTCTTGAATTTTTAGCTGACTCGTTAAATAATTATTTAATATGTAAAAATGATCTTTTTCCAATTGAAAAAACTGTTTTCTTATTTCTTCAATCATTTGATTAGACTTATCCATACTATTATCTCCAAAACAAAGACAGCTATACAACTCATATAGTTTTTTAATATTGTTTTTTTAGATGGTTTAAAATAAACATCTAGGTAATCGTTTGGGTTGATATTAATCTCAATTGTATCATCGATATTTGGAATACTCTTAACATATCCAAAAGGATAGTTTATTTCAAATCTATCTCCATTGATAACGTAACTTAGAACTGGGTAGTATATATCTTTTTCAGTATTGGGATTCTTTATTAAATCAATAATTTTAGCTGATACTATCATTTTGTGAGTTTTCATATATTGTTTTAATGCTAAGTGATATATTATCATTGTTATTAATAGGATAAGAAATAGAGAAACTGTAAAGAATAAAATGGTTATTTTATAAAGAGGAATCTTTGTAAAGCGATAAAGAATTACTGAAGCAGCTAGGCTTATGCCAATGGGCAGTACAATAGGAGAAAAATTGCTTTTATTAATAAATAAAAGGATTCCTATAATTGTGACTAATACAGCCGCTATGGAGAGCATAAGTTGATAATTATCCTTTAACCCGATAGCTATTATTAATAAAAGAGCTCCTAATACAAATATAATATTGTCTATTATTTTTTTCATTTTCTACCTCTTTTCAGGAACCGGATCGTAGCCAAAGGTTCCAAATGGGTTACATCTTATTATTCTTTTTATTGCTAGGTAAGATCCCTTGATGCAACCGAATCTTTCAATGGCTACAATAGCATAATTTGAACAGCTTGGTTCATGACGGCAGTGATTATGAAAATCACCAGGAATTACCTGATATAGTTTTATTAATCTTATCAAAACTCTTTTCATTCAATCACCAATTTTATATTAG
Organism: uncultured Erysipelotrichaceae bacterium; assembly: GCA_902800945.1. Classification (GTDB taxonomy): domain Bacteria; phylum Bacillota_I; class Bacilli_A; order RF39; family UBA660; genus Coprovivens. Next base: position 20,537 of record CADCFX010000020.1, read on the forward strand.
CATTAAAAAAAATAAAACTCAATGTTTTATTTTCCTTCTCAATCTCTGCAGATATGATAACTCAAATATAATACTTCTAATCTCTATAAGTACTGGAGTGAAGATATAATAAGCTGCTAAAATAGCTTTTTAAGTCCCATTTTTTCTGCTTCTTTTCGATATGCATCTTTGTCATGAAAACGAAGATTTTCTAAAGCAGTAAGACTTGAAGGGTTAGGAAATCTACTCTTCTGATAATATATTTGCTCATCATACATATCTAAATTAAAATTTATCCATCTATTTATTGCCTCATTGTTTTCTTCCCTATGGTCCATATCAAAAAATATTCTGTTTAATCTATTCGCATAATAATATCCATTTCTTCTAATACTTTCGGATATATTTAGTGGAGAGATTTTTAATTTGGAATCATAAATCCCATTTAGTTCGGCTGTAAAGGAAATATTTTGTAAAATACGAGCCGTTCTTCCATTTCCGTCTTCAAATGGATGAATTCTAACAAACAACAGGTGGACTAAGGCTGCCTTTATAAACGGATTGCTGAATATTTCCCCTGCTTTGCGAGTACGATAATAATTCAGAAATGAAGCCATAAACTCTCTTATATCTTCACTTTCTGCTCCATACCAATATGGCTGGTATGTGTGGTCATCTAAAAACACGCCTACAGAAGCAATTCCTGAGCGATATTCTCCAACTACTTTTGCGTTTGTTCCGCTTCGTTTACAGACAAATTCATGAATTCTTTTGATCTTACTATGACTAATTGTTGCTCTATCAAAAAGTAAATCAGCTATAGTTAATTCTTTTGAGGAGAACCCATGATTTTCTAATTTGCTTGATTCTTCAAGTTCTACGAGCCCACTATCTAACCAATAACTAATAATTGACTCCATTCTGTCTCCAAAGAAGTACTTCATTTTAGAAAGGTACTGTTCGAAGGCTTTTGCCGTCTCCTCAGAATGCAATAACGTTTCCTTGCTTAGTTCAATTTGTGCTACATAGTCACGAATACTAAAATAACTGACTCTTTTAGGATTAATCCATTCCGGATTAATGTGAATATTTTGACTCATAAATATCCCTCTTTTTATCAAAGCAAATTATATTAAATCTTAGTGTTTTTGTCAAAAAAATATAGAAAGAATCCTTTCTATATTTTGTTATATTTTCTTACATTTATGATGCGACCTATTGTTATAAAGATAATAGCAACTATTCCGATTAATAGCATGTATATAGCTTTATCTACTGTATTTGGATTGATATTTTTGCTGCTATCCTCATCAATTATAGGTAAAGTACTATATACATTTACGAAATTAGTTGATCCATTTAAATATTTATATGTCGAATTAACACTCATTGTTCCATCGCCATTATCTTCTAAGATAAGGGTTAATAATAACTTGTTGTTATCGATTATTATGCTTTGATCTTCTGTACTCATTTGTACTATTTCGTAGGTATATGTTCCTGGTCTTGTATATGTTATATTTGAGAAGTAGATATTACCATCCGCATCATTTCTAACCGCTTCGCTATAACCATTAGTTATACCATCTGAAGTGTCAGTTATTAAGAATAAGAACTCATTATTCTCTAGTGTTCGATCCTTTAAGACTACATTGGCCTTAGGAGCGAAATTGGCTTTAGTTGCATAGTTATTATTATATATTATTTGCGTAGTTGCCAATACGATTGTTCCGCTTGTTTTTAATATACCATTTTCAACAGCTGCATCGCTATCCTGAATAGTTGAAGTATAATAATCTTGCGCTTTTTCTTCAACTACATAATTACTACCAATAGGTAATTCTTCAATTACTATATATTCGTTATGTTTTAGAGATACTTCATATGTACTAGTTCCTTCGTCATCCGTTGTTAAATTTTCTAAGGACTTGGAATCTTGATTTGTTACTATATAACTACTATTAGGAGCTGCTCCTTCAACTGATATTTTGTAATCGAAAGATTTATCCGTATTTATATAGTCTCCAGTATGGGTATTCTTTATCAATAAGCCTACTTTAATGAAGATATTATTAAAGGTTATTTCATTATATTTTTTACCTGTTGAATCATATATACTTACCTCAGTGTTAAGGCTTCCAACACCGTTATCGGTAACTTTAACTATAGCTGTATAAATAGTTGAATCATAAAGAATTCTTTCGTTATCTCCTCTAGTCTCGGTAAATGTATAGTTATATGTGCCTATTTCATTATCGTAATTAATTGTTGGGAAAGTAACTATACCACTTGTATTATTTCCTAAAGAAGTTGTAGCGTCATTAATTTTCATGTTTACTTCAAACATATCTTCTTCTAATTCTTTATCATATCTAACTTTAGCAGTTGGAGTATAAGAACCTACTGCAGAATAGGAATTTAAGAAATTGTAAGTTCGCAAGTGTTCTTCGCTGTTTTCATCGATTGTATCTTGAATTCCCATATTTGTAATTGTTCTATTAACAATACTTGTTGTATATCCATCATAACTGTCTTGTGTAATACTAATGCTATATCCGCCAGGTATGTTAGTAATTAATAGTTCACTATCTGATTTTAGAGTAAAGCTATAGTTTGCTTTGCCATCTTCACCTATAGTTAATTTACTAGCGTCTTTTGTTACTCCATTAATAGTATACTGAGGAGTATAAGTACCTTTGGCGTATTCAGGAGCATCTATTTGTAGAGTATAATTAAAGTCTTTAGTTTTATTGGCCAATGGTCCTTCTAAAGTATTAGTTATTTTAAGGTCTGTTACTTTTCTATATACGATAATACCATATTCTAGTGTTCTATCAACTATTTTATGATTATTATCATAAGGATTTAACATTTCCACTTTGGTACTAGGCGTATAATAAGTATTATTGCTAGCATTATTAGGAATAGTCATGTTATATGTTAGTTCAACACTAGTATTAGATGCTAATGTAGCGATATTCCAGGTAATTGTATTACCGGAATGAACACCAGAATTAGTAATACTTGTATCATCAATAATTACGCCACTAGGTAATGTTTCTATAACTGTAATATTTTTAGCATCTATATCTACATCATTGGTTACTTTTACCATATTGGTAATAGTTTCGCCTTTATTAACATATGTATCACCACTACTAAAAATATTATTATTATAGACGGTTTTAGTAGAATGAACAGCGCTAATACTTGGTATATTGGCTCTATTATATGTTTTTATCTCATCAGTAATAAAAGCTTTATTAGAAATTTTATTTATACTACTTATAGATGTAAATTTAGCATTATCTTCTGTTAAATTAGTAGCATCAAAATGAACAGGTACGAAGATATATAGGTTTGTGTTCGCTGTTAATGATGTAATGTTAAAATCTAAGGAATTGTTGGTATTTGTATAGGTTATGTTACTATCAAGATTGTGAAGATTATTAATATCTGTATAATACTTAATCTCATTTTGATTAATTGTAAGATTATTTGATAGTTTAGAATTAATATTTACATTGTTATAATCAACAGAGTCAGAATTAGTTATATGGAATAGATATCCTAAATTTTCATTTATAGAAACATATGTTGATTCTGAACCGCGGCCGTACTCTGTACCATTTATAGACTCTTTTGGAACCACATCTAATGATATACTCGCATCTTCTAATCTAATAGAAGAAGTATTAGACGTGATCTTTTTTACTTCACCCAATGTAGTAAATTTTATTAGTGAATTATTATATGCTGATTTACCAATATCATTCTTATTAAGAGTAGATGTCATATTTAAGTATATGATTGGGATTTTAATTCCTACGAAATTAGTGGCGCTACAATCAACAGCTACAGCTTTAACATTGGCCATATTTGTTGGGGTATCACTGCTCCAAGTGTCAGATTTGCTTAAATCTAAATTGCGATCAACAGATAGGTCTAGATTGCTAGTTTCTGAATAATAAACTGTTGAACTTATTCCTAAAGCTTGAAGAGCTGAAGTATCTACACTAGCCAAAGTTCCTTGCCAATAACTATTGTTACCATATGCGTTTTCTAAAGATGTATATATTACTAAGTTAGACATTTCTGTTAAAGGATCAGAGTAAGAGTATTCTATTTTATATTGGTAAGTATTTCCTATTTTTACATTACTACTATCTTTATGTTCAGAATCTGTACTATTTTTTACTTGATTCTTAAGTGTTCCTAAAGACGTTGCAACAGGGTCTAGTGTTATTGAATTGTTTTTGAATAAGTAACTCTCTTCTTTGGTTACAAGATTACTTAAAGCAGTTTTGACTAATTCAGAAGAGAATAGATTTGAATTTGCACTAGAAGCATTACTATAACCATCGGTAATTGTGTTTTCGCTGTAATATGCTAAATCACTCTTAACTAAATTTCCATAATCACGATTAGATGTGTGCGGATATTCTACTTGATAATTAATAGTATAACCAGATACTAGTTTATTGTTTTGAACTTTGGTATTGCTGTTAGAATTATTAATAGTTACTGTTATTAACGTTCTATTAGTATTTTGATAACTTGGCGATGGTGTATTAGATGTTGGAATAGTATTACCATTAATATCTGTTACAGTAATACTATTATCTACAAGCGTTGATCCAAGAGGAAGCAGCAAGTAGAATTTAGCATTTTTTTGTTCTTTGATACTGTTATAAGAAATAGAACTTGTAGTACTATTATATTCTATATCTTCAGTAACCTGTGATTGATAACTAATTGTATTGCTAGTAGAATTCTTTGTTTTAGTTGAAGTATGTGTAATAGTAGATCTGCTTTCTAGCTTAGTAAGGTTCATATCTTTAGATTTAGTATCTTTAGTATCGTTGTTAACCTTAGCAGATGCATATTGTCTTAATACTACAGAATTATTACTATTATAAATATTATTAATTTTAGTTTTTGAAGTGTTCAGTAATTTCAAATTCATATGTAAGCCAATATAAATTGCCGCTTTAGTACCGGTATATTCGGCTTTGACATTGGTTGTTCCATTTGGAAGAACAATAGGATTATCAGCTGTTACACCAGTAATGCTAGTAGTTTTTGTACTGCTGGCAGTATAATTAATACTTGTTCCGTCAATAGATAGAGTTCCTAGCTCTTCCCAATTATTATTTATTTCGCCATAAACTTTTAAAACTCCTGTAGCATCATTATTATTCTCAGACAAATAATATCTTTCGTTATATAACGTATAGTCATATTTAGTAATTACAGGTCTTATTGAAACTATATTATATTCATTATTAGACAATTGATTTTCTGAAGTTACACTGTCATAACTAGAATCTAAAACGGATTTAGTTGTTAAGAGTTCAAGCTTATAAGAATTAGCCCCTTCATTAGTAGCATTCCAATTGTTGAACGCTTTAACTGTTTCTTCGCTTGCGAGTTTATTTATTGCTGATGATGTTGGTTCAACAAATAAGCTAAAGTCAACATCTCCTTTGTTTATTTTGTTAACTGCTCCTATACCTGATGATGTATCTTCATATTCGATAGTAATATTATTGTTGTATCCTGAAGGATAAGTTGGTACTACCACCCCAGAAGAAGTGTAACTTGCAGTCCATTCTACTGTTTTACTAATTGTTGTAACTTCCCCATCGCCATTGGCTTCAATAAGAAGTGAAAAATTAGTGTTTACTGTACCACTACTTGGTTTTGGATATTTTACTACATAGGTTCTTGTAAAGTCAGTTGTTGTAGGAAAAATATTGCTCAGTAAAGAGTAGTATGAATAATTCCAGTCATTATTAGGTTTGGCAACAGTGTTATCTTCAACATAATCATCTTCGTCTCCAACTCTAAAGGTAGTTCCATCTGAATATGCTACTAATTCTCCTGTGCCAGTATTTGGTGTTAATGATGATAATAAATTTGGATCGTTATTAAAAGGTTTGGTAGAATTAATAGAAGCATCGACACTGTATAGTACATAGAAATAACTATTTCCGCCATCTGGGTTTGTGCCCCAGTTGCTATTCCACTCTTCATATACAATCGGATCGGCTTTAACAACATTTTCTATTGCTAATTTTCCCTTTATTTTAGCATGATAACTAAGGTTAGGATCTTTTGGGATATCGGCGATTAAATCATCCGAGTTTTCTAAGTATAGTGTTGGTTCAAAAGATTCTGGAGTATCTAGCCCATCTTCAATTAATGAGGGAACAACTTGAAATGTTACATCAAAAGTATTATCGATATCATCAGACGCTGATAATTCCTTAGCATTATATATTTCAATTAGATATGGCCATTGGTCAGTATTTAAACGCCAAGCAAAGGATTCATTTGTTACTTTTCTTCTATTTACTAAACTATTAAAACTTATATAAGCAAATACTTCAGTATCATCACCTTCGACTTTATTTTCTACAACAATACGATTGTTAGTTATATCTTCAGACCAAATATAGTTTGACTCGGAAATATCGCTATCACGAGTCAGAAAAGGGAATTTGTCTATTGGCCAATATAAGACTACTCCTTCCTGATACTCCACTGCATTTGAGAAATTGGAAGTGGCTGTTCCGCCCTCATACGTTAAATGCATTCTATAAGTTAATTCATTATCTTCGATATAGTTGGTGGTGGCATTAATAGTTGCGCTTGTTCCGGTTATAGTAACGTTATTGTTGGAACTCAAGTCAACCCATTCGTTTGTAATCTCCCAATTACCTAGAGTTGGACTAGCTAGTGAACCTGAATAGGTTTTTTTATTGGCAATCTGATTATTATGTATAACGTTTCCACCAATCTTAAACGCTAAGATTCCTACTATTCCTATTAGTAATAAAACTGTTAAAACTATCTTCTTTTTATCCTTCATGGTACACCAACCTATTCTGTCTTAAATTATATCATCTTATATATCTCAGCGCAATAAAAAAGAAGCAATTATCTTGCCTCTTCTTGTGCTCTTGTTTCGCGTATTACAGTAATCTTAATCGTTCCTGGATACTGCATTTCTTTTTCAACTTTTTCGCGCATATCACGAGCAATTTTAAAGCTTTGAGCATCGTCAATTACTTCCGGTTTAACCATCACTCTAACTTCACGACCAGCTTGCATTGCGAAAGTTTTTTCTACTCCTTCGAATGAATTACCTATTTCTTCTAATTGTTCAAGCCTTTTGATATAGTTTTCTAATGAATCATTACGTGCTCCTGGACGGGCAGCAGATAAAGTGTCTGCAACTTGTACTAATACCGAAATTGTGCTTGTTGGCTCTTCGTCACCATGATGTGACGCAATAGAATTGATAACAACCTTATCTTCTTTATACTTTTTAGCCATTTCTATTCCAAGTTCAACATGACTGCCATCAACCTCAAAGTCAATAGCCTTTCCGATGTCGTGAAGTAAGCCTGCTCTTTTGGCTAGATTAACATTCTCACCAAGCTCAGAAGCCATTAATCCACATAGGTAAGCAACTTCTTTGGAATGTTGCAAAGCGTTTTGGCCATAGCTTGTACGAAAATTTAGTTTTCCAATTAGATTAACCAGTTTAGGATCAACTTTGGTTAAACCCAATTCAACACAGGCATCATTACCCATTTCTGTTATTTTTTCGTTAATATCATTTGATACTTTCTCATATATCTCTTCAATACGAGCAGGATGAATACGCCCATCTTTAATCAAGGTTTCTATTGTTTGTTTAGCAATTTCTCTTCGCAAAGGATCAAAGCTTGAAATAGCAATAGCTTCTGGAGTATCATCTATTATCAAATCTACTCCTGTAACTGATTCTATTGTTCTAATATTTCTTCCTTCTCTTCCTATTAGACGGCCTTTCATTTCATCGTTTGGCAATGTAATAGTGCTAATTGTTTGTTCGCTCGCTACGTCATTAGCATATCTTTGCATGCTCTGAACTATTAGCCCTTTTGCTGTTTCATTAGCAGTTAATTTTGCTTCTGCTTCTCTTTCTTTAATGTATTCTGCGATTTCTCTAGACATGCTATCCTCAACTCTTTGCATAATCATGTCATGAGCTTTTTCTTTAGAAAATTTAGCTATCGTTTCTAATTGTTCCATTTCGCTCTTTAAGAGCTCTTCCATTTTAGCTTCTTTTTCTTGTATTTCTTTTTGTTTTTTTAGTAAATTATTATCTTTTTGATCTAATAAAGCATCTCTGTTGGTAAGCATTTCTTCTCTTTTGTCAAGATTCTGTTCACGTTGTAGTAATCTTTCTTCTGATTCTTTTACTTCTTTTTTCTTTTCTTTTATTTCTTTATCAGTTTCTTGTTTTAATTTATAAGATTCTTCTTTTAACTCAGCAAGTGAGTCCCTTTTATTCTTTTCTGCTTCTTTTTTTGCTTGTTCAATCATTTTATTAGCTTTGCTTTCAGTACCTTTATTTCTGATAGCATTAATTACTAGGATAACAATTATTCCTAAAACAATTCCTACAAGAAGTGCTAAAATGGTCATTAAATTAAATTCCATTTTATACCTCCATTTATTTTTATAGAAAATTTCGCATTTAATCATCTATATTCATTATTATAATGAAATTTTTTCTTTTTTTCAACAGAGAATTGCCTAATTATCGTCAATAAAAAAGAGACTTATTGTTTTAGTCTCTTCCATTTATAATATTTTTATCAAGATTTCATTCATTACGTATATATATACTGGGTTAACAAATAGATAATCATCCTCAAATAATAATTCTTTTGCTTTTAATACTTCTTTTAAATCGTATACATCTTGGATATTTTGGCCATATTTTTTGTAAAAAGCTGGCAGATAAATTCCTTTTGTTTTTCTTAATCCTAGCATTAATTCATTATCCATTATTTCTTCTTTAGATAACATTTTCTCTCTTAAAAGGTAGTTTCCTTTAAAATATTCAGTTAAGCTTTTGGTATTATCATATCTTACCCCATATGTATATCCCGATGCCCCTACTCCAAAGCCATAATATTCTTCATTATTCCAGCACTTCATATTATGACGACTATACTTGTTATTACGGCAATAATTGCTTATTTCATAATGTTCAAAACCTTTGTCATCTAATTCTTCACAAATATATTCATACATCCTGGCATCTAAGTCTTCTTCGATAGGCAGTACTCCTTGAATAGCAATTTTAGTATTATCTTCAATTATTAAGGAGTATGTACTAATATGATCGGGTTGAAGTTTTATAAATTGAGCCACGTCTTTTTTTAGGTCTCTTATGGTTTCTCCGGGGATGCCATAGATCAAATCAATATTTATGTTATCAAAGCCTTTATTACGCATTAAATTCATTTTTTCCTGTGCTTCTTCAAAGGTGTGACTTCTTCCCATGAATTCCAATTTCTTAGGATTGAATGATTCAATACCAACGCTGATCCTATTGATTCCATATTTTTTTAGGATATCTAATAATGGCTCGTTAATATCATTTAAATTGCATTCAATAGTATATTCTAAATCGCCGCTAACATTTATATTTTCTTTAATAATGGTAAGTAGTTTTTCTAAGTCTTGACTAATTAAAGAGCTTGGTGTTCCTCCGCCGATATAAACTGTTTTCATTACTTACTAATTAAAGAGCTTGGTGTTCCTCCGCCGATATAAACTGTTTTCATTACTTCACCATTATATTTGCTTTTTATTTCTTTTTCTAAAGCATTCAAATATTTTTCTATCCAAGGACCATGGTAAACAAATTTACAAAAATCACAATAACTGCATATGTTTTTACAAAACGGGATATGAATGTACATGCTTTCCATATTCATCCTCCTTGTCGTGTATTTATAGTTATATTATATCACAAATAAAAAGAATGGGTTAACTACTTGTTAACACCCATCCTCTTCTTCAATACTACATCCAGTTTCTAAATAATCTGTAATCAATTCTGCGTATTTATTGTTTAATTCTTCGATTTCAGCTTTAGTAAGGTCCCTTAATAAACCATCTTTATCATAATCGTGATTTTCTACAGTTCCTTCTATATATTTGCCAATATTACCCTTATTAAAGCTGATAACTGTTGGTACGGATAATCTTTTCTCTCCAGTATATACGGTGTCTCCACTACTATTGGTTAAATTATATTTAGGCAAGTATTTTTCCAAAAGTTTCAATAATTCATAATAGCTTTCGGAAGCATCTTTACTCTTTTGTACTTTCTTTTTATTTAGTGTATAAG
>CADCFX010000021.1 GCA_902800945.1 uncultured Erysipelotrichaceae bacterium
TGATTGTGGTGATATATCAGAGCATGCTATTGAAAAACAGGATTATATGGGTCATGGTTATAAGATGATGAACAGTGAAGTATTTGATGGTATGGTAGTTGATGAGGCTCGTGAAAAAATCTCTGATATGTTAGAAGAAAAAGGTATTGGAAGAAGAGTTAATAATTATAAAATGAGGGATTGGATTTTCTCAAGACAAAGATTCTGGGGGGAACCTATTCCAATGATTTATTGTGAAGAATGTGGATGGCAACCAATGGATGAAAAAGAATTGCCGTTGTTGTTGCCTGATGTTGCAGAGTATGAGCCTACTGATACTGGTGAATCGCCATTGGCTAAGATTACTGATTGGGTTAATTGTAAATGCCCTAAGTGTGGTAATGATGCGAAAAGAGAAACTGATACGATGCCTAACTGGGCTGGCAGTTCGTGGTATTTCTTAAGATTTATGGATCCTCATAATGATAAAGCGTTTGCTTCAATGGATGCTATGAAATATTGGAATAAAGTTAATTGGTATAATGGTGGAATGGAACATACAGCAAGACACTTGTTATATGCTAGATTCTGGGTACAATTCTTATATAATATCGGTTTAGTACCTAATAAAGAAATGATTGATACTAGAGTATCTCATGGAATGGTATTAGGCTCTAATAATGAAAAGATGAGCAAATCTAAAGGAAATGTTATTAATCCGGATGATATAGTAAATGAATATGGTGCAGATACATTAAGAGTTTATGAAATGTTTATGGGAGATTATGAACAAGATGCACCTTGGAGTACTGATTCATTAAGAGGGTGTAAACGTTTTATTGATAAAGTTATAAGGTTGTATGATAAAGCTACTATTGATAGCGAAGAGTATTCTAAGGATTTAGAGAGTTTAATTCATAAATCAATTAAGAAAGTTGAATATGATTTAACTCATATGGCATATAATACAGCTATATCTACTTTAATGATTTTGGCTAATGCAATGGATGATAAAGAGGAAATTACTAAAGGAGATTTTAAAGCTTTATTAACGTTGTTAAATCCTACAGCTCCTCATGTGACTGAAGAATTAAATGAAAAATTGGGTTATAAACCAATTTGTGAATCAGAGTGGCCTAAGTATGATGAAGCTAAAACGGTTGATTCAGAAAAAACAATTGGTGTTCAAGTATGTGGTAAATTGCGTGGTGAAATTACAATAGGGGTAGATGAAGAAGAAGATTCTATTAAGGCAAAGGCCTTATCTAACGAAAATGTTAAAAAGTTTACCGAGGGAAAAGAAATTGTAAAAGTAATTGTTGTTAAAGGTAAAATAGTAAATATTGTTATAAAGTAATAAAAAGCTGGAATAATCTTATAGATTATTCCTTTTTTTTGTGTAATATGGATGGTATTATAAATAATGAAGAATAATATATAGAATAGAGGTGAAGAAATGCTAAGATTTAATTTTAAGAATAAGTTTAGAAGAGTATCTAAAAAAAGATTTGTTTTATTTATAGCTTTATTAATTATTATTAGTGTTTCTATGTTCTCTATTTACCGATTATATGCGGCATTTGTTGATTCAAGTACTTATGATGATTCTTCACTAGGAGATAACATAGTTTATATGAATCAATTGGACCAAGATCGTTATTATTATCAAGGTTTAAATTATACTAATCTTGCTACTGAATCTTTACCAGCAGGAACTAATCAAGGGCTATATTCTGAAGATAATTTGGTGCCTGTTACTATTAATTATGATGGGACGGATATTAATGACAGTTCGCTAGTGGGTAAGGTTTCTCCGACAGAAAACTATTATAAATATGTTTATTATAAATATTATCCTATCAAGGATGGGAAGATAGAAATAGAATTGCCAGATAATCTTTTTTCACTTAGACCACTTGGTAAAGGATTTGAAGGATGGTCAACCAATTATTCTGGTACTGTAATAAGATTTGATAGAAAAACTTATACAAGATATGCAACGGTGCCTGTTGCTAATACTTCTCCGATAGAAATAACTTTTCATGCTATTTGGGGGCCTGCTGATTACAAGGTTGGAACTTATGATTTGATAGATGAATTTAGTAATTATTTAATGGTTAGGAAACAAGATAAAGTTATTGGTACTCAAGCGGATATTGTTCCTGGACAGACCTATGAATATGAATTTAATCCTGATATTACATATGTAGAAAGACATTCTTTGACTGGTTCTGGAAGAAGAGGTACTGATTTCGCTGGTTATTATAATGGTGGAAGCGGACTCAATTATTCGTATAGTACTTCTCATAATTGCCCTCGTAATACTACTTGTGTATATTATTTGGTTACACAGGATACTAATTATAATCCAACTAAAACATATTATTGGTTGGAAAGAGTTAATGGTACTAATTATCACGTAAATTTAGTTACTAATAGTGATTTAAGTCCTATTATTGGATATCAACCTCTTCCTAATGGTACAAATATGGTTGGCTATTTCTATAAGAAGAATATTGGTACTGATGATAGAAGCCTTTATTATGATAGAAATGGTATAGCTTGTAATGTTTCAAATAATTCATGTTCTGTTGATAATACTTATAAGTTAATACAGGTTGGAGATCCTGAGGCGTCTTATCATGGGGAGATAGTTGACGAGAATAATAATGTAATACCTGGGATAGATTTGGCTAATTATTATTATTTGGTAACTAGAGATACTAATCTATTAGTGCTAACTGCTCATACAAATGCAAGTTCCTTGGGAAACAAAGCGGCTCCTTTTACTGTGTCTGCTAGTAATCAATCTGCTAATAGTACTAATACTGCTATAAGTGATAGATATATATCTGGCGCTTATATGCTAGTAGCCGGAAATGATATGGTAATAGAAAATATTAATTTTAATTATTCTCCTCCAAGAGGTACTGCAGATAATAGTGCAACAATTAATACGAACGATAATGGTATTTATGCTAATTTTCATAATGTTAAAATTGGTAGGAATGTTAAAAATAGATCTAATGTGGTTACAAGAATTACAGAAGGTTTTTATGGTGGTGACCAGTCTACTGGTGCGGCTAATTCTTATAAAGATTTTAAAGTAATAATAGAATCGGGTGTATTTAGATATTTTGTAGGTGGTGGAGCACAAGCTAAGAATTATTATTTGCGTGAAAAGGTAGTGCTAGGTAGCGACTATGACATTGCGGATGATAAGAATAATACTAGATTAAGAATTTACTTTTCAACTATAGCTGCTTATAGAGGCAATTTGATGAATGCGGATTTAACAGAGGCTAATGTTGCATTTACTATTAAAAGTGGTAGTTATGGAAAAACGAATGCTAATGCTTACGATACTAACTATGATCGTGGAGTTTATGTTGGGTGCCGTGGTTATGCTAATGATTATGGATTAAAAACCCTAAAAATGGAGGGGGGAGACATCAATGTAATCAATGGTGGCCCTGGAAATGATTCTTCTGTAGAGGGTAAAAACGTTATTCATATTAGTATAACTGGTGGTACAGTTAGAAGTGTATTTGGTGGTGCTGGCCGAAGCCCAGCTTATGGAAATAGAATTATTCAAGTTACTGGTGGAACTGTTTCTAATAATGTGTTTGGGGGAAGCAACAGCTCCTCTACTGATGCTAGTGGGGAAGATGGTAAACTCTATGGAGATACTTTGTTGTATTTTGGTGGTAAAGCTACTATTGGTGGTGGCAGTACTTTGTTTACTGCTCATCCTGGAGATGTATTTGGAGCAGGTAATGGTAGAGATGGTGACCGTTATCGTGAATTAGGAACTATTGCTAGTACACATATAATTGTTGAAGATGGTATAGATATTAAAGGTAATTTATATGGTGGTGGTAACTTTGGTACTACTGGACGTGCTACCGCTTCGGATTTTACTACTACTAAAATTGATTTGTTAGGTGGAACAATAGAAGGCGACGTCTATGGTTCTTCTAATAGTAATGGTTCTGGTCGAAAGTCAGAAAAAGAGGAGTCACAAAAAGCTAGTGTTTATTACTATATGGGATATAAATTGTTTAATCAAAATGAAGTAATCCCAACTACGACTACTTATCAGAAATGGGATGGTAATTCGAATCAATCATATACTTATGAAAACTATCATTTTAACAATACTTTAGTTCAACAAGGGGATATTTGTAATGCTGATAGCCCATCTTGGAATGCTGGTGAGAGAAAGTGTTACATTGCTTATCAGGTAATTAAACCTGGCGAAGATGATGATAAGTATACTGTTTGCCCCGAATGGTGTGCTTTCTACATGCAAAGTTTAGATAGTGTAGCTTATGTAGTTGGTGAATGGCATAGGATTCATGATGCGCAGATTAGTTTTGGTGAAGAGGCTCATGCTATTACGATTAATCAAATAGGAGCAGATGTATCTGGTAATATTTATGGTGGAGCCAATTCAAAGGGCACCGTATTTGCTAGTGTTACGATTAATCTTAAAGGTGGAAGTGTAGGAGATTCAGTATTTGCTGGAGGTCGTGGAGAAGGAACGTATGTTTCTGCGAATATGGATATTGAAATAGATGGTTTTTCGGGAGAAGATGTAAAAGTATATGGTGGTAGCGCTTATGGTGCTATTGGATATACGGATGAAGATAATGATGCGAATACTGTTCAACATACAGCTGTAGTTAACATGAACTCTGGAAAAGTCGGTACTATTTTTGGTGGTAGTATGGGTACTGAGTCTAATCAACCCAATCCTATTAAGCCGCTAGTTGCTTCTGTTGTTACTGTTAATCTAAATGGTGGGGAAGTTACAGAAGTATATGGCGGAAATGATTTAAATGGCGAGTATGTTAGTTCACCAACTGTTAATTTGTTAGGTGGAACTGTTACTAGTGTATTTGGCGGTTCTAATAGAACAGGTATGGATGTACCCGCAGTTGTAAATGTTAATGGCTCTACGGCTACAGAAGTATTTGGTGGCTCAAATAAATTGGGTAGAACTAATACAAATTATGTAAATGTTATTTCTGGTACTGTAGTGAATGTTTATGGCGGCAATAATGAAGGTGGAACTTCTATTAATCCTAGTGTTATTTTAACAGGTGGTACTGTTAGTAATGCATATGGTTGTGGAAAAGGAGAAGGAACATCTTGTGAGGCCCCAAGAGTATGGGTAAATGGCTATAATAATTCGTCAACAACGGTTTATGGTGGTGGGGCGAAAGCTTCTGTCACTAAAGGATCCTCTGTATTAATTGATAGTGGAACTGTAGCAACTATATTTGGTGGTTCTAATGAACTTGGTACAGTTGTTAAAAGTAATGTATATTTGACCAATGGAAATGTAACAAATGTCTATGGTGGAAATAATGCAGGTGGACAAACGAATAAAACTTATGTAGAACTTGGCGGAGCAACTGTTACTAATGTATATGGTGGCGGTGACGACGCATTTACACAAACAACAAATGTATATACGTATAGTGGAACTGCTACTAATGTCTTTGGTGGTGGCCATATGGCTGGAGCTACTAATACAAATGTGGAAGTTTATGGTGGAAACCTAACTAATGTATATGGTGGTTCTAATCAAAATGGTACTGTTGCCGATACATACGTTTGGTTAAAGAATAAAGGAACGGTTTCTGCTAAAGAGGCTAATGTTGTTTATCATAATTCTGTTACTTACCCGGATGTTAACACTGTAAATATGAAGAATGTTTTTACAGATTTACAAGGTGTCAATGTTACTTGGACATCCAGTGATACTGGTGTTGCAACTATTAGTGGAGATGTTGCAACGATAGCTGGAACTGGTGATACTATAATTTCTACAACAAAAGATAATAAAACCTATAAGTATTATTTGGATGTAACTGATTCAATAGTATATCCTGATGAAGGTTATAGTATTGGAAATGAACAAGGCAGTGGAAATAATTCTTCGTCTCCAACTCCTGTTGATGATGGTTGGACAAGCAATTATCAGTATAAAGATATGACTGTGAATATAACCGTGACTGGTAAGAATTATAATATGTGGTGTGATGCTAATAATACTGAATGTCTTGGTTATACTTATCAGGAAGATGTATATGTTACGGTAGATAACCCATATAATACTCGTGTTCAAGATTATAATTTATTGTTAATTGGATCTTCTCCTTTTGCATTATCAGAAACTATACAATACTATCCAAAGGTGGAATTCTTTCAATATAAACCATCAATAGTAAAAACTACTGGTTATTATTATTCCGGACAAACTTGGTGTAATCCTCAATACAATTGTCAAATACCATTGAATGCTAACGGTACAACTGATTTGGGGCGTTTTAGAATTTTCTTTAATGATAGAGATCTCCAATTAATTGGTGATTTTGAGGAGAATGTTAGTCCAAGAATAATAGCACAAGCTTCAGCTGGTGCTGGTAGCGGAAATGATGAATATTTTACTTATATATATTCTAGGGATATGTATGGTATTCCAAATTATCAGGCTGCAACTAGAACTGTAACTAATGTCTTTGGCGGTAATAATGCTGGAGGTTTATCACAAACTACACATGTTAATGTTTTAGATGGTGCTGAGGCAAGTACTTTGTATGGTGGTGGAGATGAAGCGCAATCAAATAATACTAATGTTTATCTAGAAAATGGAACTATTCAAACTTTATATGGTGGAGGTAATGGTTCTGGGGCTATAGTAAATGACAGCACTTCAACTATAATTACGGGTGGATTGGTTAATAGTAGTGCTTATGGCGGAGGTAATGAAGCGGTTGTAACTAATCAATCAGAAATTTCTCTGATAGGTGGTACTATAAATGGTAGTTTATTTGCTGCAGGTAATAAAGCTGTTACTGGTTCATCAAGTACAAATACTGGAAAATCTATTGTTAATGTTTTGGCAGGAACTGTAAGTACTAATGTGTATGGTGGTGCTAATACGTCAGTTGTTAACGGAGAAACTTTTGTTAATATTGGTGATAATGCTGTTACTAATAATGATTTGAAAAAATATGATTATGAACATGTTATATCAATTGGTGATCCAGACGATCATGGTACAGCTATGGCTCCAAAGGGAACAATTTTTGGTGGAGGTGAAGCGAACGCTTCTGGTTCTCCAAACTATGATTTTAGCTTTGTAAGTGTTACAGTAGGAACTAATGTTAATATTGATGGAACTGGCTATTATGGAACAGAAGTTAGTCCAATAAGTGGAGAAAATATTAATAAGTCGATTAATACATATGGTTCATTCTTTGGATCTGGTAATGCTTCCGAGATTGCTAGTGATGGATATAGTAAAATAATAATTAAAAATTACGGAACTAGTACTAAGCCGGCTTCAAATGTTTCTATTCAAAGAGCGAGAGAAACTAAGATAATTAATTCGCATATTCAATTGTTAGGTACTACTGATAGAACTAATGACTGGGGCGATATAGATTTTACTTTTAGTAATACGGATAGTGTATATTTATTAGATGGTACAGAGTTATTCTTGCGGGCTAGTGGAAACTTATTAAAAAATCTATATAGTGGAACTTATAATAATGATACTTTTGTTAAGGAGCAGGTTGTAATAAATGACGATGGCGTGATTACTTCACAGAATGTTAACAATAAGATATTTATCATTTCTGGTAAACATTTGGACGTTGCTACTAATCAAAACGTTACGGCCTTTGGTAATGTTGTAGGAATGGCCTTTATGGGTATTTATAAACCTAATCCAGATGGAACTGTAAGTATTGGTATGTATAAGGATTCATATCAAACTGGGCAAACTGCTAATGGTGCAGATGTAACAGTTGTTAGTGGTGGTACTTATATTCGTGGTAAACATTATAAGGATGATAATAGTATTTCTATTCATAATATTAAGGTTGATGGATATTATTCTCATTATGTTAATGATAGTAATGTTATTTCTATTAAATACGTTGAACCAACCCCTGAAAATGCTGATGATTATACTTGGGCGATTGGTGTTAATGTTTATGAGTTTGATGTTAGTATGACAGCATCTAAGTTTTCAACAATGGGTACTGCAGAGTTGTTGTTAAGCTTCTTTGAAAAACCAAATACGGTATTCGAAGTAACAGGTTTCTCATATGAGGGATTAAATGATGGTATAAATCTTATTAATAAAAATCAAGTTCCTAAAGTTGCTGCTACTGATGAAGATGCTGATAATAATTTTGCTTTAGTGATGGCTTCTTCTGATTCTGGTTGGTCTGCTAATTCGAGAATGTCATTCTTTACAAATCCTGATAATAATAGAGATGGTGATAAGTATTATTATGCGGATAATACGAATACAACGCCTTCATTATTATTCTATTTGTATCATTCAAAAAACATTGCTACTGTAGGTAATATTGGCTCTGTTAATATAAGTATGTTAGCTAGAGCTCCAGGTCCTGAATTGTCTATTGAGACAAGTATAATTAGTATAACTGTTAATATTTCAAGGAATGTAATTGAGGATGTAGTATATGATGCTTCTATTACTGCTGGTAAAAAGTATGATATTTTCCCTATGACTGAGGTTGCAATTACTAATAAGAGTGCTTTTTCAGCGTTCTATACATTGTTTGCGGAAACGGAGCCGAATAAGTCTTTATATGAAAATGGTTATTATAGAGTATTAAATTCTGATTCAGTGTTCCCGGTAGGAACGACAATTACAATGCTAGATAAAATTGAAAATGAGTATTATTATTATACTGTTAATGATTCTAATATTGTTGCTAAACAACAAGAACTGGCAACGCAAAGACAGGTATCATATTATTTGCGAGACTTTATGAAGATGGATAGTACTAGCACAGCAAATGTATATAATGATGCTTATGAGAATTCTGTTTATTATCATGATACTGAGAACTATGTTGATGAAGAGTTTATCTTTATTGTTGATTTTGCTAATGCTAATATGACGGAGAATATTATTGAATCTAATTTAGAGTTGGAAGTTCGAGCGTTAGATGATCAGACTATGATACCGATTCGTGGTTATTTACATAACAAAATTAAGTTTAGTGCTTATGCTGGGACTGCTGCTCAAATTAATACAACTGGAGAATTTACGGACGGAGAGGTATATGTAGGAGAATCAACAACGTTACACTTAAATACGCAATATAGAGCTCAGCAGTATAATGGAACTCCTGTTTCGGATACGGTTTATTATGATTATAAATTAGGTGCTAAGATTACGGTGTTTAATAGTGATGGTGATATGTTGCAAGGTATAGATTTACTTGGTGTAACATTTATATTAAATGCTGGAACTGATTATGAAAAGAGATTTTATCCTCAATTAGATGGTACGACTAGAATTACATTAGCTGATAAGGTTTCTACAGTTGATTCAAATATCGTAATTGATACAGCAAATTCAAATTTATCAAATGGTAATTATACGTTTGTAATTGAGAGTTTCGGTTCTTATGATGGTTTGTATTATGCAGAGAATACTAATCCACCTTTAATTCTTCAATTAAGTGTTTTGAATAACAAATATGGTTTAGATGTTCAAAGCGATGATATTTCTGTAACTAGAGATAAAGTTACTGGATTAGATCAAGCTGGTAGTGATGAAATTGTTTATAATATAACTACATCATCTGGACTTTCAAATCCTAATTTGAGAGTACACTTAGAACGAAGAGTTTATGGGGATGGTAATGAGTTTAGTCTTCAATATGAACGAGTTGATTTGCAGGAATATGTTAAAGACACTTTAACAGTAGCTAATTCAGATAGACTGGAATATCAAGTAACATCCGATTTACCAGCTCAGATAGAATATAAAATTCATATTGGTGAAAATAATACAACGGGAACGTACAGATTGATATTTAGCGTTTGTGATGGTGATGTACCGATAGGCAGTGTTTATCAATATATTATTATTAGATAGGAGAGTGTTTTATGGAAGTAGATATTAAAGAATTGAGTTTAGCTGAACTCATTGAGTATTATCGTGCTGTTGAAGAGTTCATAGAGTTCTTGAATACAGAAGGAAATACGGAAGTAGAAAGTAGGAACAAATAATGAAAATAAAAAAAATGGAAGATTTTGAACATGATGTAGAGGTTACAAAAGAAGTTCTATCTAGTATGCCTATTAATAATCAAAGGAATTTAAAAACTTATAAAGAAAAAGTTAATAGTATTAAAGAAGAATATATTGAATTGAAAGAAGAATTGTATCAAGAGATAAAAAAACGTTCTAATAAATATTTAAATATTGGTGAAAATGAAAAAATAGCTATATTAGAAGGTGAATTAGAGGGGTTAAAAGATTTATCGCTTTTTAATCCCTTGAACACTCCTTTTGAAAAACTGGGTATTAATAATGCTTTATATCGATTAAATCATTTCTTTAAAAATGATTTGGAAAATGTTGATAGGGATATTAAATCTATTATAGAGTTATTTAATAAAGTAGGAGTTTCTTTAACTGCCGATGATTTTGTATATAGTTTTTATGCTAGAGAATATGTTAAAGAGTTACTATTAGATGATTCGTTGGACAGAATGAAGTATATCTTTGAAGAGCTTCATTGGAAATGTCCGGATGTTATAATGCATGTATCAATGAATATAAGATTACTATATAATAAATATAAGAATAAGTTTGTAGATTATATTGAAAAGAGAAGAAAAGAAGTCTTTACGGATAATTTATCATATGATGATTTGGTTATTAAGAGAGATAATATATTAAAGGAATTATATGAAGTTAAACACTATGATAAATATAATATAATTAATGGATTTATGAATAGTGAGTTAATATTGAATGATTATACAGTCGTAAATGTTGATAAGTGTTATGCAAAATACTTCGGTGATAGTATAACTAGTAATGATAAGAAAAATGTTATTGGGGATTTAAAAAATCTACTAGCTAATGTTCAAGAATATAGTAATTATTTAAAATTTACTTTTATTCTAGAAGATGCTAAAAAGAAATATGCTGATAAAGCTAATCATGTGGGTGAGGTAACAACTATTAATAAGGAAATAGATGGGTTAGCTAGCCAATTAATTAAGATTAATACAGAGGTAAGTAATGGATCTTCAAAGGGATTCTGGATATTCAAGAAAAAGGTTGACGTAGAAAAACTATATGTTGAATTAAATACGAAGATGAAAGAATTAAATGATAAATTTGATCAGTATGATGCAGCTTTAGTTTATGAAGAGATGAGTAAGTCTTTAACAGATACATCTTCTATTTATGATGTATTTAGATTTGCTATATCATATAAAACATATTTAAGAAATTGTATTAAGGCTAGTAAAGAAGAATCAAATATTGATGTTGTGAAACAGGTAGTAAAGGAATTTGATGATTTTATTAGTAGTAATAATGTTAATGTTATAAGAAACAGTAGGTTTAATTATGATAATGATTTGGCCGAGGTAATATCTGATCATTATCAATTGTTAAATATCAAGATATCTAAAGATTTATTGGATGAAGGAAATTTAGAGAGTTTAATAAAAGATTTAAAGGTAATGATAAATAGTTATTATTTAGAAGATATGGGATTGAATATTGACTTAATTAATAATTTGTTTGATAGTAAGAAGATCATTAATAAGAGTGATTCATAGTAGAATAGTATTTAGAAGGGTGATAATATGAGTAAGAAAAGGAATAAAAAAGAAGAAGAAAAGAAAAGAAAGTTGATATTAATAATTTTCTTATTTGTATTTAGTTTAATAATATTATCTAGTGCAACTTATGCTTGGTTTTCTGCTAATAAGAATGCTTTAATTGATTCGATTGATATTAATGTAGCAACGGTTAATGGGATTCAAGTTTCGGCGGATGCTATTAATTGGGATAATGAAGTAACTATAGAAGAATTACAAAATGCTTCAAATACTTATCGTAATGCCTTGAATCAGTTTCCACTTACATTATATGGAGTTTCTACTGATGGTGCTGTTAGTAATGGAATGTTAAATATGTATTATGGTATGGTTCATGAGGATAATAATGGTAATTATTATATTACTTCTAAACAAGAACATGAAATAAATTGTGTCGGTGACGACGAGTGTGATGGACATCATTATGTAGCTTTTGATATATTTATTTTAGCTACTATTCCTACGGATTTAGTTATTACTTCTAATTCTAATGTTGTAGATAGAGAAGGTGCTAATTCGGGTGGTCAAAATGCCGCTAGAATTGCTTTTGTCTATGAAGGAACGGTTGGGGAAACAGCTTCTGTAAGTGCTGCTCAAAATCAATTGACGGGAACTAATTCGGTTATTTGGGAACCTAATTATGATGTTCATACAGAAGGTGGAATTAAAAATGCTCAGAAGTTCTACGGATTATCATTAAGAGAAAATGGAGGCAGTTTAATACCTTATGTTGGTATTAATCAGGAATTTACAGAAGAAGTTCCTTTTGGAGAAACTAAGAATTCCAGATATTTTACAGCTATGCATCCAGATATTACTACAACAGCTGGATATGATAGAAATCAAGATTTGATGAGAATTCCAGCAGGTGTTTCTAAATTGCGTATTTATTTATGGCTTGAGGGGGAAGATGTTGATTTTGAGAATAAAGCAGCAGAAGGAAAACTTAGACTAGATTTAGAACTAGCTATGTCTAATTAACAAGTAGTTAATACTTGTTTTTTAGTGTAATAAAAAAAACCATTAATATGGTTTTTAAATTTTTTTCTTTTTTAGGAACACTTTTGTTATATAGAATAGGAAACAACACATTAATATGACAAAGAACCATTTTAAGCATATATTTAGTAATCCTCTTGTATACGAATCGATAATAGCAAATATATTATCTGGTATATATTTATTTAATACTATTGCTATATCTCTAGCATGAATATTATTTTTTATAAAAGAAACAATTCTTAAAAAGGTTTCTATTATACCTAAAGCTAGGACAAAAGAACTAAATCTTTTAAAGAACATAACAACCAGGATTAGGATTACTACTAGAACAATTATATCTATATACATATTCATCATCTCTATTATATATTATCATAATATTATTCTTATTTCTATCTGTTTAAGAATAATTTGAAATATAATGAATATTACATTATAATATATCCAACGAAGAACAATGGAGGTGAGGTTTGATGCCAGAATTACTAACAGTTATCAAAGTGGTAATAATGTTTTTAATAGGATTAATATTTATATTTGAAGGTTATAACTTAGAAAGAATTGTTATTACTATTATTTGGTTTTTATTGGGATTTGGGATAGCTAGAGATATACTTGAGTTATTTAATTATAGTACAGGTATTGTTCCTCTTGTTATTGAAACTATAGTGGGATTATGTTTTGCATCAGTTGGTTACAAAATAGAGAGATTAGCGTTATTCATTGCTATAGGTTATGCGGTCTTTATTGCAATACCAAGTTATTTAACAATTAGTAATCAGGTGGTATTCTTTGTGGTAAGAATATTCTTGGCTATTTTCATAGCGTTATTAGCACTTAGATTTAGGGTTTTGATATATGCTTTGATAGTTAGTTTGTTAGGTGCTACAATAATTAAACAAGCAATACTAATATTATTTCCAAATATAACTGGTGGATTGATGACAGCTGCAAATATTTTTGTAATAGTATTGGTAGTGATTGGTTTAATTTCTCAACTTGAAGAACATAGAAGAGTAACATTTAATTAAAACAACGCTTCTTTTGAAGCGTTGTTTAAGGTGGGTAAAAGATGGTAAAAAAAGTTTTAGACCAAGTTTTGAAGGGCTTGGGTTATAATGTAATTGAAGAAAATGGGGTTTTTTTTCTTGAAAAGGGTAGTGTGAAATATCCTGTCCAAGTTTGTAATATATGGGGATCTCATATAACTTTGGATTCTTTTGTTTTTGACTATGCTTTTATGATAAGGTTTAATGGCAATGAATTAACGATAAATAAAGTTTCTGGTGATAATGGGGATGATTGTTGGATTATTAAAACGTATAAAGCTGCTAGTAACAAATCTATTGAAGTTTTTGGTCGCTTTTTAGAAGTAAAATCTTTGCATGATTTCTATAGTCTTAGAATTCGTGTAAATGATAAAACAGAGATATTGTTTACTAAAGATGAGATTACTTGTAGTGGAACTTATAATAGTCCGGTTAAATTTATTTATTATGATTCTGTTCCTGTTACGATAGATATGCAAAATGAAGTGATGTCAGCAATTAATTCTTTTGATTGGAAAATAATTCATTATTTCTATATGCAATTCCCGTGGTTTGAAAAAGTTGTTGGAGAGTTTCAAAAGAAATCTGTTAATAATACTTTTGCTGAGTTGGGCTTTAATCTTATTGAAGATGATGATTATATTAGCTTTACTGAGGGGGCTGAGTCTACTCCTATAAGATTTTCTTTGGATGATTATGATAGTGAGATAGAAAAAGTTACTAAAGCGGATTTTGATTATGTTAACGTAATTACTTTAAATGGATCTGATAGAACTTGTTCGTTAAAAAAGAATTGGGGTACTAATGTGGTTGAACAATGGGTACTTATGGAGTATAAAGATTTGCAATGTTCTATGGAGTCTTACTCTTCTAGTAGTGAGAATGGTTATGTAGAAGTAAAGTTTTCTATTCCTGGTGCGAGCAGTCCTATAGTTGTTCGAAAATATAATAGAGCTGAAAAAGCAATTTTTCTATATGATGATAAACATTATTATATGGATTCATCGATTCCTTTTCAGGCAATTGGTTTAATTGAGAGTGTTGATAAAAGAATAATTAATAATCTTAGTCGTACATATCCATGGTTTGGTGAGGCGGTTAATTCTTTATTGATTAATAATAAAACTCAAGCATTGCTAAAAGATTTTGGGTCAAAGGAAGCTTCTGTTGAGCAGGCTGCTTTTTCTTCTTTTGCTTATGGACCAAATGTAAAATATTTGACCGGGTATTCGGCTAAAAATAGTAAAGGAAAGCTGATTTGTAATGTAAGTCTTGAATGGTCGCGTTCAAATTCGCCCAAATTTGATCTTGCACCTGTTATACATTTTACGACTTCTGATAAAACACATATATTTCTTTATTTAAATGGTATAATATCTTTTAAAAAAGGCAAATTGAGGGATATTATTAGTGAAAATTATAGGCAAACTGTTCCGTCTTGGACTTGTGAAGAGATGGAGGAGATTTTGGATAAAGCACTAAGTAATGAAGATATTCAAAGGATTATGGATTATTATGAAGGTATATTTAAAGTGCCATATCGTTCGAATATTTCGCGGATATTTAGTAGATATGAGACGATTGATAATTTGAATAGATTATTGAATAATCTAGGTATTGTTGTGGAATGGAAGTCAGATTCTATATGTTTTTATAGTAATGATGAGAGGAGAGAATTGCTTCCAGTAATTACTAATAAAGGCGCTTCTTTGGGATTTCCTATTCAAGAATTATTTTTTGCAAGAGATACTTCAGATGTTTGTGAAATAGTTATAGGTCAACCAAATACGGATTCTAAAATCGCTTTATCATTTGGGTATCCTGCTGTTAAGGAAAAGGAAGCTCTTCAACCGGTATTATTTGGATATCGATGGGAAAACATGGATGTGAAGTTAAAATTCGGGGAGGGAAATCCATATATTTCTATTACTACTCCTGATACTCAAGATTGTCCTTATGATGTTGATTTGGTAAACGGCTCTTTGAAGCCGATAATAGAAGTCTTTCATGAATATTATGAATCGGTTGGCATTATGAAATCCCGTGATAAAGGAGAACAAAGAACCCTTGCGTTTAAAGATATTCCAAAATAAAAAAGATAGTTTTATGAAAAAACTATCTTTTTTTTAGATAGTATAGTATTATATTTTTGAGTTTATAATTCTTTATAGTTATGGGGGAGAATAGATGAAAGCGGAAAAGAATATGAATGTAGTAATTACAGAAACCGAATGGTTTCAAAGATTGCGTGATTTTTTGAGGGCTTTGAGTGTAGAGATTGTGATTGAGGAGTCAGCTATACATTTTTATGATATAAAAAATGATAGAGTCGGCTTGCTTGTAAACACTGTTATGCCTAATATGGGGAAAAACTATGTTTATGATAATAAGATTTCGGAAAAAGATTTTTTGGCAGCAGAGGAAATTAATATAAAGGGAGCAAGAATTAGTTTTAGATTGCAGCAAATGAATGGTGAATTAATCTTAGCTTGGTTTAAAAATATAGAATATGGTGAAAATTTTGATTCTAAAAAGGAAAACGAAGGACGTCTAGATTTTAAGGCCGATTTACCAATCCGGTTTTCTTGTGCGAATGGTAGAACGGTAATTAATGTTGGTAAATCTGCTGCTTCTATTCAACTTGTGGACAAACGTAGGGCATATATAGATTCTGACGGCATTCATTATTCTAGTTTAAAATTAACAGAGATTAATGCGCTATTAAAAGATCCTTTGTATATTTCTTTTATAAATTACTATTCTAATATTTGTCCTGGCTTGGCAAATTATATTTCTTATGTTGGTGATTTAGCTAAACAAGCTGAGCTTCTTAAGGATTTTTTAGGTGGTTTAGGAATAATAGTTATTGATAGCGGAGATTCGTTATTATTTAAAAAAGACGGAAAAGAATTAAAAGTTTTTATTGCTGGAAATCTTGTACCTACTATAGAATATCCAACTTCTGGGTTGTTACATGGGGATAGTATTACTTTATGTGAAACCGATAAATATGATGAATATATTTGTAGTTTAACATTTTCTGGAGCTAGAACATCTGATAAAGGAATATATATTAATAACTTTTCTTGTATTTTAGAAGGTGAGGAGTATTGGGGCCAATTATATCCCGATACTAATGTGACTCTTACTGCTGGAAGTTCTACTGAATCAATGACTTTATCTGGAGAACAGATCCAAAGATTTTATAATGGGGAGTTTCAACAAAGTTTTGTACTGTGTAGTGAAGAGGGAAAGAAATATCTTTCGGACTTAGCTCTAAAAAGTAAATTTTATGGTGTGTGGCTTAAGTATGCCCTATCTAATGATAGTTCATATGTAGATGAAGTCTTTGGTGCTACTGGAGGACAATTTGTTTTGACCGGATTTCAAGATTAAAAGACTTTTTAAGTCTTTTTTTGAGAGAGTGTTTTTTTATCTCGTAGATGATATAATTATAATAGGTGATAGATGTGGAAGAATTAGATGGCGTTGTTAAAATAGATGTAGTCAGTAAAGTATTAAAAATAATTGTATATGCTATGGTACTCTTTCTAATAGTTATTGTTTCTACTAATCTAAGTATTAAGCTGGATATTAAGAATTATGACAAAGTATATGGGGAGAAAGTTGATAATAAGTATTATTATAAAAAAGATAAAGAATTAATTGAAATAAAGAAAATAAAGGATTTTTATAATAATAAAGTTGATTCTAAAACAATAAAGAATGTACCATTATTATATTGTAATAAGAAAGAATGCTTATATATAGATTTAGGGGATAGATTAGAGAAAAACAATATGTATCCAAAGTTTATTATTCTAGTAGTTCTTTTAATAATAGCAATCTTAGAGTTAATATTATATATGAGAAAAGATAGACCAAATATTACTAAATATAAGGCTTTATATGTTATTTTTATTATTATAACGATATGGGGTTTAGGAGTAGAATTGTATAATATAAGTAATTATTATTTAACTGTTAATAAAAATAAGAATATAGTTGTAGGAGAGGTATTAGGGAAGAGAAATGATGGTAGGTATGTTATAAAATATGAAGTTAATAACAAGTTGTATTATATAGATTCCAATACAAAGAATAATACTATTTATTATAAAAAGAATGATGTTAGTAAAGCGTTTAATAAAATGAATCCATTTTCCGTGAATTTATTAATAATATATTTGTTTAATATTGCTTTTATAATAATGACGCAATTTTTAAAAAATAAAAAGATAGCTATAACAGAAGATAATGAGGTTGATAAATAGGCAGATATAAACAAGGTTTATATCTGTTTTCTAACGGTAATAATACTTCTATTTGCTTTTTTAACATGATATAATTAATAATAGGATAGTGGTAGTTTATGAGAAGGATATTAAATTATATTTTATTATTACTACTAATATTAATACCTGTAAAAATATTTGCTTTAAGTGTTGATAGTGACTTAATAGGTGTTAATAAAATGGGTGTTAATGTTGAAATAGGAGAGATTATGTTAAAAAATATTTCCTTTGCATCCTATAATAATTATAAAAATACAAAAGAAAAAGGCTATGTGGTTAATGCTAGCTTTATTAGTTCTTATGATAAAGAAATAGATGTAAAAGTAATACTAAAACTATATGATTCTGCTAAAAATGTTTTAAAATCGTATGAAAATGATTATTCTTTAGAAAAAGATAAGGTAACTTTATATGAGATTGGAGAAAAATATCCCGCGGTTGATAATATTGCTTTTTATTCAGTATATTTAGAAATAATAACTGATGTTTTTGAACCTCAGGAGGAGAAGATACTTTCGGATTATTATATTGATTCTTATTCTTCTAATATAGAAATAAATAGTAATAGAGTAATAAAATATAGTGAAGAATTAGATGTTACTTTTGAACATGGTAATAATTTTTTAAATTATTATTTACCTGTTAAAAGTATTTATACTATTAATAATATAAGTATTAGTGATAATTATAGTGTTGAATTAGAAAAAGGAATTAATAATATAACTATAGGTAGTAAGGATAAAAAGTTTTTTAATAGTAATAATATTTTTAAAATAAATTATAGTTATGATATGGGGAAAGATTATTCTAAGAAGAGAGATAGTATTGAATTTGATATAGTTAATTCTTTTACTAATAATATAAAAAAGGGAAAATTTAGTATATTATTACCATCTGAAGATGGGGTAGATAAGATTGCTTTTTTTCTAAATGGGAAAAAAACTAATCTAGAGTATAAGGTTAAAGGAAATAGGATAGAAGGTAGTTTTGGGAGAATAAAAAAGGATGAAGTATTAAGCTCTAAAATAGTTTTTAAAGAAGGGTATTTTACTAATACTAAGTCTTTAATAGATACTTGGTTAAAGATAGGTCTTTTTTTGCCTGTATCTACTTTGTTAGTAACTATTATAGTTTTTTTGTTAATTAGGGATAAGAAGATAATGAGTAAAAGAATTGATTTGAATTTATTAACAAATTATTCTTCACTAGAAGTTGGATATTTATATAATGATAAATTAGATGATAAAGATATTATTTCTATGTTGTTGAGTCTAGCTAATAAAGGATATATAACAATAGAAAAAGATAGTAATGGTTTTGTATTAAATAAAGCGAAAGATTATGAAGAAGATAATGAATATGAGCAAGCTTTTTTAGATGGTATTTTTCGGGATAAACCAAGTATTAAAGAAGAACAATTATATTATATGGATAATGGTTTTATGGTAAATATAAAAAATAGTATAGAAGAGAAATATAAAAGTAGGTTTTATAATAATTTTTTTAATAAATACTTGTTACTAATTATTATTTGTTGTTTCGCGTTATTTGTAATTACTTATCGTCCTTTGGTAGTATATGATTATTCATATTTGACTTTAGGGGTTGGTCTGTCTATGATACTATTTATAATCTTGTTTTTTATTATAAATAGTAGATTGAAGCTTATAGAAAGAGTTATAGCTGGCTTGTGTGTGTTGGTTTTTTATTCTTTCTTGGCTTATTTTGTGATATTGCCAGCTTTGAAAATATGTATTATTTATATGTTTATATACGTTATTGGTATTATATGTATAATAGGTGTTTTGTTATTATATAGATTAGTACCTAAGCGAAGAAGATCTTCAAATATTTTACTTAGAAATATTAACAGATTGAAAAAAGATATAGAAAATAGTAAAGATTTTGATAAAGAGTTGTTCTTACAATTATTACCATATGCATACGTAATGGATTGTTATGATAAATTTGCTAATAATAGTTTGTGTGATGACGTAATATGGTATAAGGAAGATAGTTTTGTTTATTGGGATTTTGTAAGTAGTATTAAAGATTTATTGGCTAATGTTACTTATGATTTGACTCATGGAGATAGAGAAGGGGTGAAGGAATGAGAGATGAAATTATTTCTAATCTAGCTAAATATGATAAAGACGAAAGACAGTTATCATATGAAGAAGATATAGTAAAAATATTGAAAAACAAGCATTCTTTAATAAAGTATGTTCATCCAGATATAATAATTAAATATTCGAATGAAATAATGGAGATACTGGGAGATAGTAGTAGATATTTAAAATATTTACCTAAAGTTGTTATTAATGCTAATCAGAAAAAAATATATGAATATAGTAAGTATAATCATAAGTTATTAGAGTTTTTAAACCGTAGAACACAGCAAAAATATATTACAGAAGTTATATTAATGGTAAGACAGTATCCACTTAATTATGATTTTCTAGATGAAAGCATAAAACAAACAAATAAAGAATTGTTTAGGTTATCTTTTAATAATCTGTTTAAAGTTAGGGATGGATATTTAGTAGATACGTATTATAAGATATCTTTAGAAAATGATAAATTATTACATAATATGAATAAAGTAATGTTAAATAAAGAATTAGTCATGGCCTTAGGGGATAGTGTTAAAAGAATAGTTGATTATCCGGAAATAATAAATTCTATAGAGAGATTAAGCAGTAATAAACAACATTTTAAAATCTTTTTAGAGTTATTAAAATTATATCCTAAAGATGGTTATATAGAACGAGTTGTAAATAGTTTAATAAAATTAGTTTCTAAGGAATACTATTTTTATAAGAAAGATGGAAATGTTTTTAAATATAATAAAGATTTGTTTTCTGCCCTGTATAAAGATAGACTTAGTATAAACGAGATAAAGAAATTATATTACATTCTTAGTAATGATTTAATACATATTAATAGTAGAGAAGAATTTTTCCATTTTAGTGAGCTAAGGAATGATTATTTGACTAGAATGAATGACGAAAGTCTTCGGGAAATAAAGAATATAATCTATGAATATAATTATGCTATGAATTATAAAGAAATAAACTATTTAATCGGTAAGTATAGTAGTTGTGTTGATTATTTAATTAGTAAATATAAGAAATTTAGATTTAATATTGATGAAGTAGAGGAATATGAAACGTTACTAGTTTTTAAAGAAATGATAAAGATTAATAATTGTGATGACTATAATGTATTAAATGATTTAAAGGAAGACGCTTATATTAATCAAAAGGAAATTAGAAGTTATGATATTAGAATCAATATAGAAGAAAAGATTAAGAAGATATATCATAAAGAATATGAAAGAGTAATTAATAGAAGAGTTAATTATATTAATGAAGAAAAAGTATTGTATGAAGAATTAGTATCTAATAATAAGTTATATGGGGAATATAATGGTAAAAATGTGGTTATTAAGACAATTAGTACTAGTGATTTCTTTAGTTTTCTTGTTAGAAAAAATATAGATAATAAAAAATATTATAATATATATGAGAATATAAGTAATGAGTTTATTAATGTAGATATTAATGATTATTATTTTAGAACCAGTAGTATTGGGGATAAAATAGTAAATATTCAAATGGATGTTTATGATTTGCCGGGTAAGAAATATAATAAAATGGTAATAGAAGATGAAAAAATAGTTAGTGTTATCTGTTTTGGGAGTAAACCTAGTGGGGATGCTATTAGAAAAGCTATTGATCTGGATGTTCCTTTAGAAATATTAAATAAAAAGGATGTAGTTAAAAGTATTGATGAATTGAAAAACAGTATTTTTAATAAAATAATACATTATCTTGATAATAGTGTATCAAAAGAAGAAGACGAAAGAATTGCAAAGTATTCTCCTATAGATTGTATTGGATTATTCTTTAACATTAGTAATAATATGGTATTAAGTAATAATCTTAGTAAAGATATGTTTACTAAAAATATTAAAGATATACTACGTAGAATAGATAGTATAAAGGATAATTATACGTTAGTAAGGCAAATAATAATAGTTCTTAAAAAAGCGCTAGAAACAATAGATAATACTTTTGATAAGAAAGTTATATATAGAGATTTAGATAGAATATATAGAAAATATGATATTTATATAAGAGAAGAATTTGATTTTAGAGATCCTTTATTATTATTGGAAAGTAATAAAGCTAATGATATAAGATTATTTAAAAAATATAATTCTAATCAAATTGAATATGGTGATGTTGTTAATAGTATTAGTTTTGACAAAATAATAGAATACTTAGAGATATTAGAAAACAATTATTATCATGGAAATATTGAAAGAATAATAAGGATCAGTTTACTTAGTAATATATTAATTAATTTGATTGATATGGAATTAAGTAATCTATGTTTATTGGCTAGTATCTTTTCAGATATAGGAAGACTTACTGATGTTAGATTTGGAGATTATAGTGCTTCGATATTTAGATCCATATTTAAGAACACTTTAAATAAGGAAGATTTAGATATAGTTTGTGCAGCTATTGATAGTCAGGATAGTGTTGAAGAATTAGAGCAATTAAAAAATAAATATAAATTAAAGAATATTGAAAAGTTTATAAAAGTATCTTCTGTTTTAAAAGATGCTATATATTTGGATAATTATAAAGTTAAAAAAGGTTTAATTAATAAAGAAGCTACAAGATTAATAAAAGTTAAAGATATTATAAAAAATAGTTTGTTTAATTATGATATAGAGTTGTTAATTAGGCGAAATATTATTAGTAAAAGATATTATGATAGCTTGTTAAATAAAGGCTATGATTATGAGGAAATAGTTGAGATATGCGAGAAGTTGTAAGAGGAATATTGGGTAAAGAATTGACTAATTCTTTGCAAAAAATGCTAAAAGAGTATAAAAGATTAAAATATGATGATAAAGAGATATATAGAAATACAAAAGATTTGGATGACTTAAGTATTATGGGATTATATTTATTAGCTACGGATGATAAGGATAATATGGCTTTTTATATAAAGAAAGCTTATGATAAGGTTCTTACTACTAGGGTGAATAAATTTAGAAATGCTGTAAATGCGAATCATGCTGAATTGTTTTTACATAGATTAAGCAAAACGGAAGTAGTTAATTTGGCTTATCATATGAAATTGTATGACTTAAATGCTAAAGAATATGATAAATTGAGTGATCATAATAAAAAATGTTATAAAATTCTTAATGAATATATAAATAATATGGTATAATGACATTGGAAGCAATGCCATTATGCTGGTATAGTTTAGTGGTAAAACAGGTCCCTGGTAAGGACCAGCGGCAAGTTCAATTCTCGCTACCAGCACCATTTATAAAGATAAGGGCTCGGAAGAGTTCTTTTTTTACTCTAATAATTGTAATTGTTAATATAAAAAATATGGTATAATTTGAATATCTGATAAGAAGTATACTTGCATAATGATGTATCATTATGTGTTTGGAGGCATAACATATTATGGAGTATAAAGAATTTGCTAAGTATTATGATAAGTTTTATCAAAAGAAAGATTATAAAAAAGAAGTTAATTTTTTAATGAATTTTATAAAGACTGGCGACAGAATAATAGATATTGGATGTGGTACTGGTATTCATGCATCATTAATATCAAAAGCTGGTTATGAGGTGGATGCCTTAGATCTTAATAAAGAAATGTTAGATATAGCTAAAAAAAGATTAAATTCTTCTCTATATTTACAAAATATTTTAAATATTAATATTGATAAGAAATATGACATTATAATTTCTATGTTTGCTGTAATAAATCATTTAAAGGATACAAGTGAATTGGAAAAGTGTTTGCTTAATATGAAAAACATATTGCGAGGTTCTGGTACAATTGTTATAGATTTACATAATCCACAAAGTTCTGGTAAGAAGGCTGATAATATTGATAATATGTCTAGAATAATGGAATGGCATTATGACAAAAAAACAAAAATAGAAAAAAGTAGAATTATTTTTGAAATAGATAATCAAAAATACGAAGATTCACATATATTTAGAATTTTCACAATAGATGAAGTTAAAGAGTGTTGCGATAAGGTTGGTTTAAAAGTGACAAATGTCTACGAAAACTATGATATAAACAAAGAAGGCGTTGAAACATCTAAAAATCTTCAATTCATTATAAAATACAGGGCTTATTAAAAGTCCTTTTTTGTATCATAAGCTTATAATAATTAAGCCTAATTATAGGAAGATAGAAGATGGAGATGTATAAAAACATATTAATAGTTATATCTTTTGTTGGAATATTATACTTTTATAAAAAAAAGAATTTGGACATAAAGTCTAAACTTCTTTTTGGTTAAATATTATAATTATTAAATCTGTAATACCTGTTAGATAGTTGGTAAAAGCAAAACAATTTTGATCTAAGTTATTTGGTGATTCATTATTATGGTTAGTATTATTCTCTTCTTTTTTTGAAAATAAACATATTACATCTCTTATTCTTTTTTATTAGTGGTATATATAATGTGTCAAAAATATATGGTTGGTGAAAAAAGCAAGTGTTGTTTACAACACTTGCTCACTACTATTATGAATTATGCGTTTATTTTTAGTTGGTATTACTAATGTTTTTTGATATACGGGTTGTTCGTTTTCTCTTATTATTTCTGCAGCCCCATCAAATTCTTGGTCAGCTTCTATTACTAGGCCTGTTGCTGTTTCTAATAGACCATGGCTAAGGATTTGACCATTAGGATCAAGCGTTATGAAAAAGCCTTCTTCTAGATAAAAATAAGATACAAATCCTTCTTTTTCATTGATTGTGTATGGTAGTTCATTACAGATGGTCTCTTTATCGCCTTTTATAATTCCGTGATAGAGATTTCTGCCTCCCTTATCATACTCAAAATAAAAGTTTTCGGGATATATTTCTCTGATATGGTTACCATGAGTTGTTATCAGTGGTTCTTCAGAGCTTGGCTTACCTATTATGTGTGCAATATCCGAAATATAAAAGTTAGGATTTTCTACACCTTGTTCTTTTAATTCTTTGCTTATTTCTGGCGCTTGATGTTTCATTATACCATATGGAATAGGCGACTCTTGGTCGATATAATTCATTAGGCTTGTTATAGGACATACCCTTTCT
>CADCFX010000022.1 GCA_902800945.1 uncultured Erysipelotrichaceae bacterium
GAATATAGATGTTTCTTTAGGTGATAAAATATATAATACTGATGCTGTTAAAAAAATTGTTAATGGTAAGGTTGTGGATAAGAAGAAAGTTATCAACACTGATAAAGTTGGTATTCAAAAAATAAAACTTACTATAGAGGATTATTTTAAAAAGACTAAAGATTATTCTTTTGAAGTGAAGGTTAAAGATACTATTGCTCCAGTAATTGAGGCTGAAGAAAAATTAACTACACCATATGATACTAAAATTGATTTGTTAAAGGATGTTAAAGTTACTGATAATTATGATAAAGAAGTAGAAGTTAAAGTAGAAGGCGAATATGATTTAAAAAAGGCTGGAGAATATAATCTACAATATGTAGCTAAAGATAATAGTGGAAATGAAACGAAGAAAGATGTTGTTTTAGTAGTTAAAGAAAAAGTTGTAGAAGTACCAAAGGTGGTTGAAAAAACTGCTGTTAATAATAGTAATAATCAAACGCAAAATAATAGTAGTGAACCTGCACCTTCAGTGCCTGTTGTTAATCAGGACGGATCATTTACAACATCTAAAGGTTTTCATGGTGAAACTAGAAATGGAGTTACATATATAGATGGTGTTTTAATAGCTAATAAAACTTACGCGTTGCCAAGAAGTTACAATCCGGGATTAAGTGGAATAGTTACTGCAAAATTTAATGAAATGGCTGCGGCAGCTAAAGCTGAAAAAGGATTTAATTTATATATATCTAGTGGATTTCGAAGTTATGACATTCAAAATAATTTATATAATAGATATGTAAGAAGGGATGGCAAAGCTGCTGCTGATACTTATTCAGCTAGACCAGGTCATTCAGAACACCAATCTGGATTAGCATATGATGTTTGTGATAGAAATGTTGTAGCATGTATTAATAGCAATTTCAATAATACTAGTCAAGCTTTATGGCTTAAAGATAATGCTCATAGATGGGGATTTATACTAAGATATCCTGAAGGTAAGACAGGAGAAACTGGATATAAATGGGAATCATGGCATTTTAGATATGTAGGTGTTGACTTGGCTACTAAGTTATATAATGATGGTAATTGGATAACATTAGAGAATTATTTTGGAATAACTAGTCAATATAACTATTAAGAGAAGTAATTCTCTTTTTTTATTGCAAAATAAAAGATAAAATAATAACTTATTTTATCTTGTTTATATCTGATTCTACTTTAATAGTTTCGTCGAAATGATGGAATATTTTTGTGATAATAAAGTTTATTACTTTATATACACAGAACGAGTCTATTGCTAGAACGAAGATGATTAAGAATATAGTAGAGTTTATAGGTAATATTTCGAAGAAACCCGGAACAAATAATGCACAACTTATAAAACCTATTAACATTGTGAAGAATAAAGATCCTCTTAACCAAGTAAATGGTGTACATATTTTATATAAGTATAATAAACCGGTAATAGTTGTCATATATATACTTATTGTACTTTGTATATTGTGGGGAAGATCAAATTCAGCTGAAAAAGCAGAGACTAAGGCGACGTTAAATATAACTGTGAGAGCTGTGGGTAAAGCTTTAGCTAATATTTTTAACAAAAAATTCCCTTTAACTAAATCATTGTTTGGCTCTAGAGCGAGTATGAAGGAAGGAGCTCCAATTGTAAATGTTGTAATAAATGTTAGATTGATTGGCTTAAACCAATATTTTTGAGCGAGAACAATGCTTAGTATTATTAATAGTATAGTATATAAGGTTTTAACTAATAATAAGGATGCACTTCTTTCGACGTTATTAATGGTTTGTCGTCCTTCTGCAACTACATGAGGGATGGAGCTGAAATCATCATTTAATAATATCAATTGTGCTACGTTACGAGCGGCATCTGTTCCGCTTTTAATTGATATTGCGCAATCTGATTCTTTAAGCGCTAATACGTCGTTTACGCCATCTCCTGTCATGGCGACGGTATGTCCTTTGCTTTTTAAATACATGATAATCCATTTCTTTTGAACTGGGCTAACTCTTCCGAATATTTGATACTTATCTACAACGGATTCAATTTCTTCTTTTTTAAGACCATCTATGTTTATTCCTGTAGCGTCTTCTAGTCCCACTTTATGTGCTATTGAAGTGACTGTTTTAGCGTTATCTCCTGAAATAATTTTTACATCAACATTAAACTTTTTAAAATACTCTAGTGTTTCTTTTGCTGATGCTCTAATTACGTCTTCAATGAGGGCATATCCTATTAATTCAATATTGTTTAAATCATCAGATAATTTTCCGGCTTTTTTTCCGATTGCTACAACACGGTAAGTGCTTAGGTATTCATCTGTTTCTTCTTTCGCTTCTTCTCCTCCTATTTTTTCTGGTGCTCCAAGATATAGTGTATACTCATCTAATTCTATTGCAGAATATTTTCTTTCAGAAGAGAAGGGAATAAAATTAATTGGTTTTAAATCACTAGTTCCGAAGTAATCTTTTAGGGCGATCATTGTGGGATTGGTATCGCTACTATATGTTGCATATTCTTCAAAATATTCACATACAATATCTTTGCTATAAAAAGCTCTTCCTATTATATCTTTAACTTCCATTCTTCCTTCTGTTATAGTTCCTGTTTTATCTAGACAGATGGTATCTATTCTAGCTAGTGATTCTATAGCGTATAATTGTTGAACTAATACTTTAACTTGATATAGTTTTATTACGCCGACTGCCATTACTGAGGAGGTTAATAAAATTAGTCCTTCTGGTATCATACCGATTAAGGCAGCTACTGTTGATACTATGCTATCTGCTATACTATCAGTAATTCGCCATTGGTTGAAAAACATTATTATCCCGATGGGGATTATTAAAATTGATAGTACTTTTAGTACTTTGGTGAAAGAGTTCATTATTACCGAATTTACAGGCTTATCATATTTGGCTTCTTTAGTTATTTTTGATGCGTAGTTTTCGCTTCCTATATGTATAACTCTGGCAGTAGCGTTACCTGAAACTATGAAAGAACCAGATAATACAGTGTCACCAATACTCTTTTTTATGGCATCGGGTTCGCCGGTAAGTAAGGACTCGTTTACCTCTGCTTCTCCATCAACAATGATTGAATCTATTGTTACTTGATGGCCGGTTGATAGTTTTATTATATCGTCCATTACTATTTGATCATTAGCTATTTTTTTTGTTTCCCCATCTCTTATTACTTCTACTTTGGCTTCAGATATAACAGACAGATTATCAGTTATTTTTTTGGATATTAGTTCTTCTATAATGCTAATTATAGAGTTTGTTATTATTACACCCATAAATAGACAGTTTTTTAAGGCATTAAGTATATTACCGTTTAATATCCCTGCGCCAAATACTGCTAAGCCAAGGGCTAGATTTAAAAAATTGAAATAATTAAATATGTTGTCGGTTATTATTTTTTTTACAGTTTTTGTTTTGGGCATATCATCATAGTTTACAAGATTTTTTGAGATTCTTTCTTGCACTTGTTCAGATGATAATCCTTTTTTTATATCTATTTCTTGCATAATCATCACTATTATTATTATATCTTAAATATTTTTTTTTCCAACCTTTAATCAAAAAAAATAGTATTAAATACTATTCTTTTATTTGAGCCAGTTTTTACCTTCTACTATCCGTGTAACTAGCATTGAAGATGCCGAATCTCCGGTAACATTTAATAATGTTGCTGCTGGGTCAATTATAGTTGCTATTATTGTAAGTATCGGTAGTGATGCAAGTGGGAATCCCATTAGCGATATTATCATCATCTCTGATATGGTTCCCCCTCCGACTGGGACAGCAGTTATTAGTAGGTTTGCAATTAAAGCAACTCCGATTACTTTAAACATTGCTCCGGGAGTATAAACGTTAATACCAAATAGATAAACTAAAAACATTATTTTGAATACGGAGCCAATTACGGAACCGTCTTTGTGAAAACTAGTTCCTAAAGGAATAACTGTTTCAGCAATGTCGTTAGGCACTCCTATTCCTTTGGCACTTTTTAAATTGGCTGGTATTGAAGCGGCAGACGAACAGGTAGATATGGAGGTGGCAGTGGCTGGTAATATGTTTTGCCAGAAAGCTTTAACCCCTTTGCTGCCGGCAGCAATATATGAATAAAGCGTATAGAAAATGAAATAGAATAAGATTGCTCCGACTGTATAAATGATAAATGTTTTAAGATAGCCAATGGCTATTTCTCCTCCAAATGTACCAATTAAGGCTGCAAAGTAGCATCCAAGTCCGATTGGTGCATATAAGAAGATGATATCTACAAGTTTTAATACTACTGTGTTTGCGGAGTCTAGGACTGACAATAGTTTTTCTCCTTCTTTATCACTTTTATTAATTGCAATACCTGTTAGGATTGATATGACCACTAGTGCCACTATACTGTTTTTAGATAAGATGTCTTTAAAGTCATTAACACTTATTGCTTGTACTGTACGAGATAAAATGCTGATTTCTTCTTTACTATTTTCAATGTTATCGTTTAGGGCAGATATTATTGCTGTACTATCTTTAAGATTTACGAGTTTTATTGAATAAGTTATTGCTAATCCTATTAAACAAGCAATTAATGATGTGACAATAAATATTCCGAACGTTGATAACATGACTTTTCCTAATCTTTTTGGTTGTTTTATTTTGGCTATAGATGTTGTTATAGTTAAAAAGATTAGAGGTACAATAACAACGAATAAAAGATTCATGAACAAGTCTCCAAATGGACTTAGTACTTTGGCTTTCTCTCCCATTATTATTCCTATGATTGCTCCTATAATTAGTGATAGAATCAAAGCTATTGTTTGCTTATAATTCTTCCAGATTTTTTTCATAATAATTCCTCCTAATAACTAAATTTTATTGCATATAGAATTTGTTGTACACTTATTTTAATCCACAGTATATAATATGTTTTTTAAAAAATCCACAGATATGATATAATTGTGTTGGTGATTAGATGAAAAAAGTGTTTATTAAAATGAATAATAGTGATGCTCATCTTAGTTTAGGTAATATATTTCGTATAATAAAGGAGTTGTCTAAAAACAAATCATCTGCGTTACAAACAGAAATTTTTTGTGCTTTATTTGGTGTGAGTGATATTAATGATACTACAGTTAATAACTATTGCGTAGGATGCCGAAAAATTGGTAATGATTATAAACAGATTTATTTGAATTTTCAAAAAAGGTATTTAATTGATAATAGTATTTTTGTGGATATTGTTATTTCGATACTTAGTATAATAGATGGTAGACTGTATTTAGTTGATAAAGATAAAATGGATTTTATTAATAATAATAGGAGTATGTTAGATTTATGTAAGAAATTATTTAATATCACGAAAAATGACAAGTCTGTTACTGCTGATGTTTTAGATAAAATTAATCGATTATATAAGAATGGTGATTATTATTCACAATTCGTCGAATCTTTATTTTTTGCAATATTAAGTAAGAAACAACCACTTTATGAAATGGATGTGAAAAAAGAGGTTATTGAGAATTTGTTAAATGATACTTATATTAGTTCGAAAAGTTTAGAAGAGTATTTAGCTATTAAGCTTAAAGAGAGTATAAATTATGATTATTCTTTAAGAAGGATGGCTTTAGAGGGAAATGCTTATGCTGCTTTTGAAATTGCTACAAATGAATATAATGGTTATGTTAAAGGTTTTCCAAGGTATGAGGAAGCATATAAATACTTGGAAATAGCGGTTTCTTATAATCATGCTGGTGCTTTGTATATGGTTGGGAATATGTATTATAGAGGGTATATTGGCAATAAGACTAAGGAAGATTATAGGAAAGGGTTTGATTATTTAGAAAAAGCCAGAGATTTGGGAAATATTGCTGCATTGAATGTTCTTGGCTTATATTATTTAGATGGTGTTTATCCTGCTCGTAAGAATGAAAAAAAGGCTTTAGATTATTTTTCTAAAGCAGCAGATAATAATTATGCCTTTTCTCTTAACAATCTTGGTAAGTATTATGAAACTACTAATAAAGAATTGGCTTTTGATTATTATTTAAAAAGTGCATCTTTAGGCGAGAGTTGGGCTTGTAATAAAGTGGGGGAGTGTTATAGAATTGGGTATTTAGTTGAGAAAGACGAGAAAAAATCTTTTTATTATTATCAAGAAGGGCTTAAAGCTAATTATAGAACTATGTGTTATTATAATTATTATAATTTGGCAAATTATTATATAAGTGGAAGAGTAGATTTGGGTATAATTAGGGATGTAGATAAAGCTATAAAATATTATAAAATTGCTAGTGATTATGATATTATAGAAGCTAGCATAAAATTGTTGTATTATTATGTTGATAAATATTTGCTTAAAAGAAATGATTATTTAAAAGAGATTATTGCTTATTATAAGAATAGGATTGAGAATCATAAAAAATATAATATGGAGATAAAGAAGAATATTGAGGACATGGTAAAGAAAATATACGATACAAAAGAGATATCGATAGATTTTATTTTTAATAGTTAGAAGGTGAATAGATGGATGTTGCTAAATTTACTATGATGGATGAGGCTTTTAGGTGTTTTGTATGCGGCAAGAATGTTAGGCCTTTAGGGTATAGCGCTAGAGATCATTGCCCTTATTGCTTGTGTTCTATACATGTTGATATTAATCCAGGGGATAGAATGTGTGAGTGCAAAGGCATATTAAAACCGATAGGTATTGAAAAATGGAAAAAGGATAAATATAAAATAAATTATAGATGTGAAAAATGTGGGATGAAAAAAAGAAATGTGGCAGCTATAGATGATGATATGGATAAAATAATAGAAATAATGAGTCATCCTGATATTGAGGGAAATTAATGAAAAGGTCTAAAAAATATAATAATATTAAAATTAGAGAAATTGATAAAAAAGTTAGAAGAGCATTTGGGAAATTTTATATTTTTTCTGGAGCTTTGATATTGTTTCTATTAGTCTTTCCTTTTATTATGGAACGAGTAAAGAAATGGTTTGATATTATTCTTCTGATATTTTTTTTAATCTTTTATACATATATGATAAGGGATTTATATAAGAATAAAGAAAATTATTGGACTACTTTAACAAGTATTTTTATATTCTTGTTTATAATAATTATGACTTTGGATGTAATAAAGATTGTG
This sequence comes from uncultured Erysipelotrichaceae bacterium, assembly GCA_902800945.1. Lineage (GTDB taxonomy): Bacteria > Bacillota_I > Bacilli_A > RF39 > UBA660 > Coprovivens. The sequence continues at coordinate 7,158 of CADCFX010000022.1, forward strand.
TTTTTCTTGATAAAATGACTAATAATGTGTTATAATCACTACGCAATGAGGAGGTGTACTTATGAGAACGTATAAAGTGAATTTACCTGAGGGTGTAAAGAAGACATTTGGTGCAAGAAGAGGTGTCAAAGTTAAACTTATTAACAAGAATATGCTTAAGAAAAAAAATTCTGCTAAATAGTTTTTGTTTATTATTTATTTTATAATAAAAAATATCCTTTCGGATATTTTTTTAATATGTCATCCCTTCGTTTAGATCTCTTTCTTCTTCTATGATATTGAGATTTTTTAATGTTGCTACGCAACCTTCTAAGTCTTTATCTCCTGGATATGCTTCGGGATTGTGATATTTTGCTGCCATTTTTATTGTCCATTCTAAATGTTGATCATTTGGATGAACTTCAATAGTGAACTTGTTGTTTTCCGTATCTGTCCCTGTTAGTGCAAACCATTTTATTTGATCCATATCTGCTGGAACAGAAACTTGTAATCCCTGCAAATTGCATTGCTTTCTAATTGTCTTTGTTAAGCCTTCTATTATATCTTTTGTAGCGCTGTTTTGAGGGATTGGGATTGGGTCCGTAAAGTAAGTCCCTTGAGGCATTCCTTCGACGTAATCACTGACGTATACTGAAAATACTAATGAGTCATTATTTATGTAGATAGATATGTTTTTCTTATTGCTTCCTGAATCTGCTGTAGCAAATTGAACTGCTATCTTTTCTAATGCCTCGTTTAGTGTTTGAGTGTTTTTTGTTTCTTCCATTTTTATCAACTCTTTCTTTTTTTATATGAAGCTGCTTAAGCCGCTCATACATAATTTGTTTATAAATAAAGCTATTGTTGCTGGATCATCTTTGCAATTATTGAGGATCCATTTTTCGATGATGCCTATACTTCCGTCCACAATAAATACATAGATATTGTTTAAATCGTCTTCAGAAGCTTTTTTTAATAATCTTTGCCATTCGTCAATACTTTCGCTTTGCACTAGATATAGTATTTTTCTTAAGAAGAACTTATCTCCATTTTCTCCTAATAAAATTGGGTACAAATCCTTTTCTTTTTTTATTCGTTCTACTATTTTACCAATGTAAGTAATTAAATAGTTTCTGTTTATGTTTATAATTTCTTCTTTTAATTCTTTTAATAGTTCTTGTTCTATGATGTTAACATAGTCGTCAACATCGCTATAATACTTGTAAAATGTAGTTCTATTAATATTGGCTTCTTTACATAGCTCTAATACAGTTATTTTATTTAAATTTTTTTTCTTTATAAGACTTAATAGACTATATTTTAGCTTAGTATTAGTTCTCTCAATCCTCTTATCCATATTATCACCTTTTACCTATTATTATTTTAATATAATTTGTAAGAATAAGCAACATATTGTTTATTTAAAAAATATAATGAAATATAAAATATAATGTGTTATAATCTATTGAGAATAGGAGAGGTTCGGATGGTAAGTAGATTTGTGTTTAATGAGACTTCTTATCTGGGCTGGGGAGCTAGAGAAGTATTAGTTGATGAGATTAATAAAAGAAAGTATAAAAAAGCTTTATTTGTTACAGACGATAGTTTGTTGAAAATTGGTGTAGCTAATAAGGTATTAGATTTGTTAAATGATGCACAGATTGACTATGAATTGTTTAGTGATATAAAACCTAATCCAACTATAGCTAATGTAAGAAAAGGTTTGCGTATATGTAAGAAATATCATTGTGATTATATAATAGCTGTTGGTGGAGGGTCTGTGATAGATACAGCTAAAGCTATTGGTATTGTTATGACTAATCCAGAGTATAAAGATATTAGTTCTTTAAATGGTGTGGCTTTGACTAGTAATCCTAGTTTACCAATTATCGCTCTTCCAACTACACATGGAACAGCAGCTGAATGCACAATAAATTATGTAATTACTAATGAAGATGATAAAGTTAAGATGGTTTGTGTTGATCCACATTCTATTCCTGTTTTAGCAATAATAGATTCTGAATTGATGAGCGGTATGCCTTCTACTGTGGCTGCGGCGACAGGGATGGATGCGTTAACACATGCAATAGAATGTTATATTACTAAAGCTCATAATGAAATGAGTGATATGTTTGCATTAAAGGCAATTGGCCTAATATATAAGAATTTGGAAAAGGCTGTTAACAAGGATAAAAATGCAATTGAACAGATGGCTTTGGCTCAATATATCGCGGGAATGGGGTTTTCTAATGTTGGATTAGGAGTTGTCCATTCTATGGCTCATCAATTAGGGGCGTTGTATGATACTCCACATGGTTTAGCTAATGCATTATTGCTACCTTATGTTCTTGAATGGAATGGGGAGATATGCCCAGGAAGATTTGTTGAAATGGGTAATGCCATGGGAATAGATATGGATGGTTTAGAAGGAATGGATGCAGTAAGAAGAGTATCACAATCGGTTAAGAATTTGGCTATTAGATTAGATATACCGCGCACTATTAAAGATATAGGCGGAAAAGAAGATGATGTTCAAATTCTTGCCCAGAAAGCCTTTAATGATCCGTGTTTAGGTGGTAATCCGCGCGAGGTGTCTTTAAGTGATTTAGAAGATTTATTTAGAAGTGCGTTTTAGATGAACTTGTAGTTCATCTTTTTTTATAAAAAAAGACAATGTTTTTAACATTGTCCTCCAACAGCTAATCTTTCTTTTCCAATATATTTGACTTCATATGCATCTTGATCTTTTAATACTAGTTTGTATTTTTGACCATCTATTTTTCCATCATCACCGTATATAGAAAAACAGTTGGTTTCGATAAAGGTTACTTCTTTGCTGGTTATACTATCTGTTATTTTATGCTCATCATCATAAAAAGCATCTCCAATAGTTATAATATTATCCATATGTTTGTTATAATAATATCTTTCTTTTCCCATCACATCTTCTTGTTCTTCTAGTACCAAATAATTATTATCTAAAAGAGCTATTTGGGTGATAGTTTGGTTAGCTATAATTGGATCATAGGAACGTCTTTCTAAAAGTCTTAAATTGTTTCCAGTAATTGTTAGCCAATTACTATCTCTTTTAATTTTAATTCTAATAGTTATTTTTCCATTACTTATATCGTATTCTTTTGTACATACTTGAGAGTTAAAACATTCATTTTTTAGGTTAATTATGGGGTTAGTACCTGTAATTGTTTCTACTTTTTGACTTGATTCAGGTGCTTTGGGTATTTCTTCTTTTTGTTTCTCTTCTACTTTTTCTTGTGTTTTAGTATCTTCTTTTTTTTCTTGAATCTCTATTTCTTCTTTAGAAACTATTTCATCTTCTTGATTATTTTCTTCTTCGTTAGTTTCTTCCTCTACTTCTTCAAACTCTTCTTCTACTTCTTCAGTATCGTTAACTATATCTGTATTATTCCTATTAAGATTTGCACCTAGTAAATAGCCGGGAATCATTCCTATTAATAAACATATAATGATTATAATTACTATTTTATATTTTTGTTTTTTTTGTAGCTCGTTTTCCATATTATAATTTCTCCTATTGTATTATGTTTATTATATCACTTTATTTTATAAATATGAGGGTGCCTACTTTTAATATTTCAAATTTTACATAAAAAAGACAAAGTATTAACTTTGTCCTGCACAACCTGTTGTGGTTGTTTTTGTTTTTATTTCATTATTAAATGTTCCGTCATCATTTAATTTAAAGACATTTTCATATTGATCTCTTTTAGTGTCATTGTCGTAACATGGACCTTCGTTGTGATAAGTTATTTCTTTTGCTGTGATGTCCTCATTGAAGTGACCTGATCCATTAATCATGTCATAAATACTTGTAAGAAGTTTATAATCTTTATAATATGATCTTGTTGTACCAGCTGGCAATGAATAATCAATATATTCAATGGCAATTATACCGTTATCTAAAATGCCTATTTTTGCTACTCTTCCAAAATCATTTTTGTCTAATATGTTTGTTTTGTCGGTTATAAGTTTTGTATTATCTAATGAGATATATGTTGACATTGAATACTTTTTCTTTTCGATTTTTAAATGAACTTGATAAGTATCTATTTCATTTGATAATTCAAAATCTTTTGTGCAAGCATTTTTATAATCACAATATTCTGATATGTCTATTCCTTTAGCTGTTCCGAGTTTTTTTCCCTCTTTTTCAGTTTCATTTTTTTGGTTGGTATCATTTTTTTCAGTTTCGTCTTTTTTAATTTCTTCAATTTTAGTTTCTTCTTTGTTTGATAATTTATCATGAAGTATGTAACCTGAAGATAATCCTAATAGTAAACATAATACTATTATAAGGCATAGAATACCTCCACTTATTCCTTGTTTTGTTTCTTTTTCCATCATATCTCTCCTTATTCTTGATAATATTTTAACATGGTATTGTTTGAAATGTTAATTTATTAATAGGGTAGTTTATATATATTTTATGACTTAGCACTTTCTATTGACAAGTGCTAATTGTGGTGCTATATTTTGAAGTACAGGAAAGAAGAGATGGATAAATGGCTAAGAAACAGTTTAAGACTGAATCTAAAAAGATATTAGATATGATGATAAATTCGGTATATACGAATAGAGAAATATTCTTAAGGGAGTTAATATCTAATGCTAGTGATGCGATAGATAAATTATATTACAAATCGTTAACTGATAAGAAAATAGATTTAGACAAAGATGATTTTAAAATTAGAATAGATATTGATAAAGAAAACAGAGTATTAAAGATTACTGATAATGGTATAGGTATGAACGAGGAAGAGTTAGATACTAATTTAGGTATTATAGCTAAGAGTGGTTCTTCTTTATTTAAAGAAATTAATGAAAACAATAAGGATATAAGTATTATTGGGCAATTTGGAGTTGGTTTCTATTCGGCATTTATGGTTGCAAAAGAAATAGAAGTGATTAGTAAATCTTTTGAAAATGATACTGCTCATAAGTGGGTATCTGATGGTGTAGATGGATATACGATAAGTAAAGCAGATAAAGAAGAATATGGAACGGAGATTATTCTGCATATTAAAGATAATACTGAAGAAGAAAATTATGATGAATTCTTGGAAGAAAGAAGAGTAGAAGGAATAGTTAAAAAATACTCTGATTATATTAAATACCCAATTGTTATGGAAGTGACGGATCATAAACTAAAAGAAAAGAAAAATGAAGATGATAAAGATGAGTATGAGGAAGTTAGAGAAGATAAAACTTTAAATAGTATGATTCCTTTATGGAAGAGATCAGATAGTGATGTTACGGAAGAAGAGTATAATTCGTTTTATTCAGATAAATTCTTTGATTATGAAACACCTTTAAAAGTAGTACATAGTAGTGTAGAAGGACAAATTAGCTATAATTCGTTGTTATTTATACCTTCTCATGCACCATATGATTACTATACTAAAGAATATGAAAAAGGTTTACAATTGTATTCAAATGGTGTCTTAATAATGGAAAAATGTGCTGATTTATTACCTGATTATTTTAGTTTTGTAAAAGGTTTAGTAGATAGTGAAGATGTATCTTTAAATTTATCTAGAGAAATATTACAACAAGATAGACAATTGAAATTAATAGCTAAAAGTATAGAAAAGAAGATAAAAAGTACATTAGAAGAAATGCTTGAAAATGATAGAGAAAAATATGAAAAATTCTTTGAAGCATTTGGAATGCAATTAAAATATGGAATATATTCTAGTTATGGAATGAATAATGACGTGTTAAAAGATTTATTACTATTCTATAGTAGTACTGAAAAGAAAAAAGTTACTTTAAAAGAATATGTTTCTAGAATGAAGGAAGATCAAAAGAAAATTTATTATGCATCTGGAGATTCGATAGAAAAAATCGATATGCTTCCTAATGTGGAAAGGTTTAAAGAAAAAGAAATAGAAGTATTATATTTGCCTGATTATGTAGATGAATTTACTATTCAAGCTTTAATGGAATATGATAGTAAAAAGTTTGCTAATGTTTCTTCTGAAAGTGAAGATTTAGATAGTGAAGAAGAAAAGAAAGAATTAGAAAAAGAGAATAAGGAAGCAAAAGATATTTTTGAAATAATGAAGAAATCTTTACCAGCTGTTAAAGATGTTAGATTTACTAATAAGTTAAAAACACATCCAGTTTGTTTAAGTACTGAAGGTAATATATCTTTGGAGATGGAAAAAGTATTAAATGCAATGCCGACCGGAGAAAATGTTAAAGCCGAAATAGTCTTAGAAATAAATGATAAGCATCCAATTGCTGATAAGTTAAAAGACTTGTATGATAATAATAAAGACGAATTAGAAAAGTATTCTAAGATTTTATATAATCAAGCCAGATTAATAGAAGGTTTAAATGTTGAAAATCCTTCGGAATTAGCAGAATTGGTTTGCGATTATTTAAGCAAATAGAAAGAATAGTAGAAATACTATTTTTTTAATTGTATAATACATTAGTAAGAAGTGGGGTATAGGGTTATGTGTTTTTGGGAAGAAGATGTTATAAATAATGAATAAGAAAGTAAATTTTGTAAATATTATTGGAAGTGTATTGGTAATAATTATGTATGTTTATAATTTAATAGTGAAGGGAAAAACTTTTTTATTAGACTATCATATTAATATGCTTTATATTGGGGCTATAATCGGGGTAATACTACTAATGTTTAGTTTCTTTAAGGCTATTAGAGATAGTATATGGATGGATATAATATATATTGTATATATGGCACTATTTATTGGTTTTAATATTTATGGTGGTGTACTTGGAAAAACATATAATTTATATAGTGTATTCTATTTCTATCCTGGATGGATAAAGTATTTTTTGATTTGTATGTTAATTATTAATGTTGTGTTTTTCATATTATCTTTTAGAAAGGAAGATGAAGATGAGTAAATTATTGAAAGAAAGGGAGAGGGGATCTTTAATTATAATAAGTGGTCCTTCTGGATGTGGAAAAGGAACAATTATTAATGAATACTTAAGAAATAATAGGGATCATGCTTGGTTGAGTGTTTCTTGTACTAGTAGGAAGAAACGTCCCGGAGATGAAGAGGGAGTTAATTATTATTTTGTTACTAAAGAAGAGTTCGAGGCGATGATAAAGGAAAAGAAATTTCTAGAATATGCTGTATATAATGGTAATTATTATGGAACGCCTAAAGAATATATAGAGAGCCGTTTGGCTTCGGGGATAGATGTACTTCTTGAGATAGAGGTTCAAGGGGCTTTGCAAGTTAAGGAGATAATTCCAGAGGCAATTTTTATTTTTGTTATGCCTCCTAGTATGGAAGTTTTAAGAGATAGGCTGGTTGGAAGAGAAACGGAGAATAGAGAGGCAATTCTTGGTAGATTTAAAAGAGCATATAAAGAAATAAATGAAGTTACAAAATATAATTACGTAATTACTAATGATAAGATAGAGGAAGCGGTATTGAAGATGCAGTCAATAATAATATCTGAAAAGTGTCGTGTTGACAGAATTGAAGAGGTTTATTTGGGCAATGAAGAAGAAGAGATTCATGAATTGTTAAGAGATGACAAGAGTTTTATTAACAAGGATGTGGAGATATAAATAGACATTGTGTTTATTTAGATAATTTTTCTGGTACAATAATTAATGGATTATGATATTATAAGTGTATAGTAAAGAGGGGCGCTGTTAAATGTATGGAAGAGTTAGAAGAATTGAGTTAATTAAGCGGATTGCCATCGTTGTTGTTTCGCTAATTGGTATTGTTTTAGTAGCTAAAACAATTGTGGACCTTTTGGCACCTGGTGCAAAGGTAGCTGAGTTTTCTCTATTGAAAAGATATTTGAATGATAAGGGGTTTGCTTGTGAAAAGTTAACTAATTCTGGTGCGGTTTGTAAGTATAATACAGATAATGTGACAGAAAGCTTTATTAGATATGACAAGGGCTTTGCATATTTATATAATAATAGTAATTATGTTGTGGAGATATATCATGTTGATGGTGAAGATAGAATTGATTTTAGTACAGGTGATGATTCTTTTTCTAATTACAAGAATTTAAAGTATAATTGTTCATATAAAGGGAATATATTAACTGCTGTTAATGAATGTGTGTTAATAGATGATAAAGATGTAAAACTTGATAATGAAGCTTATATCGGGATAATTAATAAGAAGATATATGAAGTTAATATGATGATCGAGGCTTCTGGATATAATAAGTATTCTCTCTTAAATAAGTATGTTTGGGAAAAAAAATAACATTCAATTGAATGTTATTTTTTTTCTTCTGAAGAAACATCTTTAATTTTCTTTATTTTTTTGGATTTTTTATTTTCTTTTTCGGCAGTGGTTATTAGAGTGGTGTCTTCATTGATGTCTACAGTTGTGTTTGTTTCTTTACTATAAAAAATGTAACCAATAATGTCTATTGCTGAGTATAGCATTAGTATGATGCCTATACTTGATAATAAAACGTCACCGATAACAATGGTATAAACACCAATGAGAATCAATAATATTGAAACTATTACTAGAGATAGAAATTTTTTGTTTTTATCTGTCATTTTAAGAGCATTTATTAATCTGTTAATACCACTAAATAGAATCCAAAAGCCTACTACTATTCTAATAGCTTTTTCTACTGTTTCGCTAAAGAACAGGAACATAATGCCTAGTAATAATAGTATTATAGTACTTGATAGTTTTAATATTGGGATTGGTGTTGTTTTTCGGTTTAAGAATATTGTTATTAATAGTATAATGGCGGTTGCTAATAGTATAGTTCCGATGATTTTTGATATTGTTGTTACAAATATGTCGGGATTTGTAAATAGTATGCCTCCCATAATGAATAGTATAATTGAACTTACTAGTGAACTAGTGTTTTTATAGTTGTTAATTTTTATTTCCATGTATGTACCTCATTTCGATTTTATTATACTACAATGAAATATTATTTATCAACCGCTTGAATTTTTGGTATAATTGTATACAGAATAGGAGAATGGTGGATGAATAGTGAATTGGCCTTAAAAATTATGCGTAAATATGGCTTTAGTTCAGTTAATGATTCGCCATATTTGAGTTTAATTAATAATAGGATTGGAGTATCTTTTATATTTTCTGATATTTGTTTCGGAACGATAGAAAGAACTTGTTTGTTTACAGATTATAAACGGTTTGAACGCTTTTTAAATGTTTATAGGGTATATATTGATCGAGGAAAGAATGAAGGGGGTGAATTGCGTTTAGATGATTATTCTGCATTGTTTCCTACGGTGTTTTTTGTTAAGGATAGAAAAAGGGTATTGAGTAATGAGCTGTTATTGGGAGTTGTTGATAAAAAGTTACAAACTGAGATAGATGTACTTAAAACAGTAGCTAGGAATTTGCTTAATTATTATGTTGATGTTAGTTCTGGTCAGGTTGAGTATATTAATAATGTTAGTTTGATGAAAAATATGTTGTTAAAAAAAGAGAGAATATTATATGATGAAATTAATAAGATAAAAAAGAATGTGGGAATAAAAAGAAGAGCTCCAGTTAAAGAACATGTGTTTAGATATGACGATTCTTTTCTTGCTAGGTATGAAGATTATTTAAAGAAGGCAAAAACTAAGGAACATGTTGTTAGTTTGATTTTAAATCTATGGAATCTTAATAAGAAGTTAGAATTAAGCAAAGATTATTATGAAAGTAAAGCTGATATTATAGAGTTAGGGGAAAAAATCAGGTTGGTAGATGCGAAAATAGATTATGTCAGGTCTCTTAAAGGAAAAAAAGGTCTCTTTGTTAATCTGAAGGCTAAGTTAAAACAAATAGATGCTCAGTTTGTTGGGAGAAAAGTAGATTCTGCATATGTAGATAAGGAATTAGGGAAAGTAATAAGAAAGTATTCTATGTATGAAAAGATATCGATATATAGTTTGGATGATTATTTAAAGGAGGCTTATTTATATGATAATTATGAGCATCTGGCAAATAAGTACTCGAACGAAAAAAATGATTATAAATCTAGTGGGGAAATTGTTGCGGGCTTAAGAAAAGCTTATCAATTGCTAGGTTTTAATGAAAGAAGGGTGCTAACATTATTTAATTCTAAGTATAGAAGTATTTTTGATTTAATCTTGGAAATACCGGATTTTAATCAATGGCCTAATAAAAAGTTGGTAAAGTATTTAGAGGGAATTGAATCTGTAAGTAGATTTAAGGAAGAGTGTATAGACGAGCTTTGTGTTAGATTGTCTCTAGATTTTAATAAGGAAATTAAGGAAAAGTATTTTGTGGATATTAATTTTAAAAGCTTTAAGTTTTTTGTTCAGGACATGGTTAAGTTGTTGATTATTTTTAAGAATATAAATGATAGAATGATATTGAATGGGGACATGATATTATATGCCGATTTAAATAGTATTTCTTCTCTGCGGAATAAATATGTTTATTACTTGGATGATGGCACAAATAATGTTTTGGGTAATGCTAAGACGAAGAATCGTATCATAGGTATTTTCAATGTATTAAGTGGGACACCAGTTTTATATTCTCCTTATATGCTAGATTTTGGCGATTTATATGATAAAAGTAGTAGGTTGATAAAAGAAATGCGGAATAATAAAATAGGTTTAGTTGTTGATGTTAATGATGTTATAATAATGAGGGATAATAAATTGAGTGATGTTTATTATTATAAGAATGTTTTGGACTCTTTTAATGGTGTATCTGTTGTTACAGATATTAAGTATATTGATAAAGTAAGGTATTGTAATTTTACTATACAGAAAAGAGAGGAGTGAGAATATGGTGAGTTTGAAAAAATTTTTGAAGGTAGGTAAGAATTATATTGATTATATAATGAAGTTGGGCTTTTCGGAATTGCTGGTTAATTTTATTGAGTTAATTATACTTGTAGCAATATCTTTATTGGTAATGTTTCCAGTTAGTGCTGTAAAAGTAATACTATATAGTTTTGTCTCTTTGTTTACTAAAACTAATCAAACGGTTTATTTGATATATAATATTGTGTTTTTAATAATAAATGCAGTTATTAGTCTGGCTTTATTTATATATATGTTTAATAAGAGATATGAAGATATAGAGAGTATAAGAAATAGAAAAAGAGAAACAAAAATAGAAGTAAAAGATGTAAAAAATGGGGTAAGAAAAATAGAGTTGGAAGATGAATCGATGGAACTTCCTAAACCGGCACAAAAAAAGAGGTTTTAGTTTTTGAACTTCTTTTTTTCTTTTGAACTTGTAAGATTTTAAAAAATGTGTTATTATTGCTTGGACTTTTAGGAGATGGGAAATATGGACAAGATAATAAATATTGCTGTTGTTGCTCACGTTGATGCCGGTAAAAGCACATTGGTAGATGCTTTGTTAGAGCAAAATGGAGTTTTTAATGAAAATGAAAAAAGCGTTGAATGTGTAATGGATAGTAATGATATTGAAAGAGAAAGAGGAATAACAATCTATTCAAAGAATTGTTCAATAAGATATAAAGATTATAAGATTAATATTGTTGATACTCCTGGGCATGCGGATTTCTCGTCTGAGGTAGAACGTATTATGAAGACAGTTGATACAGTAATATTATTAGTAGATGCGGCAGAAGGGCCAATGCCACAAACAAGGTTTGTTTTGAATAAGGCTTTGGAACAAAAATTAAGACCGATTTTGTTTATTAATAAGATTGATAAGAAGGATGCTCGTCCTGAAGAAGTTGTTGATATGACTTTTGATTTGTTTATGGAACTTGGAGCTAATGATGAGCAATTAGATTTCCCTATTGTATATGGTATTGCAAGAGATGGTGTTGCTAAACTTTCTTTAGATGATGAAAATCATGATATTTCTACTTTATTAGATGTTGTGTTGAAACAGTGTAAACCGTATGCTGGTAGTGATAAAGATCCTTTACAATTACAAGTTAGTTCTTTAGATTATGACTCTTTTATTGGAAGACTAGGAATAGGAAGAGTAACTAAAGGGATTATCAAAAATGGACAGACTGTTGCTTTGGCGAGAAATAATGGAGAAGTTTCTTCGTTTAGAATATCTAAGCTGTTTGTAGAAGAAGGTATAAAAAGGGTAGAAAAGGATGTTGCCTATTATGGAGATATTGTTACCTTTTCTGGTTGTCCAGATATTTCTATAGGTGATACAGTATGTGATAAAGAACATGTAGATCCTATGACTCCTATTGTAATAGAGAAGCCTACACTTAGTATGGATTTTTTAGTTAATTCTAGTCCTTTTGCTGGAAAAGATAAAGCTAGCAAGTTTATAACTAGTAGGCATATTAAAGAGAGATTGGAAAAGGAATTAGAAACAAATGTTGGATTAGAAGTTGAGGAATTGGAAGGTAGTGACGGATACAAGGTTTCTGGCAGAGGAGAGTTACATTTGTCAATTTTGTTGGAGAATATGCGTAGAGAAGGATATGAATTGAGTGTGTCGAAGCCAGAAGTTTTATATCAAGATGTTGACGGTGTGAAGTCTGAGCCTTTTGAAAAGGTTATAGTCAATTGTCCTTCTGAATATTCTGGTACGGTAATTAATGATTTACAAGAAAGAAAAGCTTTATTGCAAAATATGAGTAATGATGAAAATGATTATACTCATATGGAGTTTGTTGCTCCTACAAGAGGGTTAATAGGATATCGTAGTGCATTTATAACTAACACTAAAGGTGAAGGTATAATGGTAAGAAGTTTTGATTCTTATAAACCGTATGTTGGAGATATAACCGCTCGTAAGAATGGTGTTTTGGTTTCTATGGAGAACGGTAAAACATTAGGCTTTTCATTATGGAATTTACAGGAACGAGGAACTTTGATAATTGGTCCTGCTGAAGAAGTATATGTTGGTATGATAGTGGGGATTCATAATAGAGATAATGACTTGAATGTTAATCCTTGTAAGAATAAACAGCTTACTAATACTAGGGCTTCTGGTTCGGATGAGGCTATAGCTTTAATCAAACCAAAAACATTTAATTTGGAAGAAGCATTAGAGTTTATAGCGGATGATGAGTTGGTTGAGGTAACACCGGGTGCTATAAGATTAAGAAAAAAGATATTGGATCCTAATGAAAGATTTAGACAAAATAGAAAGTGATTACTTTCTTTTTTTTATTGTATGATATAGAATGGTATCTGGTGGGTGGTAGAAATGCTTAATCTTGGAATAATTAGTGAGGATGATTATGGTAATTATGAAGATATTATAAATTTTGTTAATCACGAGTTAGATGGCGGGGGGGATTATTATAGCTTTGAATATAAAGGAAGAAAAGGCGTTTTATATATTAAAGGTGATGATTGGTCGGTGTTCTTCTCTTCCAATTATGAAGATGATTATGATTGGAAAGTGTTGAGTTACAATGCTGATGAAGATGCTGTGTATGTATCTGATGATGAAGGAACATTTTGTTACAGAGAAGATTCTACTTCTTTGATATGTGAAAGCGGTTTTAATATGTCTTTCTTATGCGCTAAAGGTGATGGAAAAGTTGAAACCATTAATTTTGTTCAATATAATCCTGCGTCTGATGAGAGTGTTTTGATGTCGTATAACCATGCCGTGACTGAGGAAAAAAAGCAATATATATATGAGGGTAGGTTGAGCACTCCTTTTGAGGTTATGTACAGAAAACAAGCTAAGAGTAAAGAGGGGTTAGAGTATATGCCTGATAATGCAGATTTATACGAACTAGATGATAGTGGATATATATATCTTCGAGTAAAATCTTTAGACAAAAAAGAGGGGTCAGAATATTATTCATTTCCTTTCTTTCATAAAAGCATATTGGGGATGGCGAAGTTTCTTATGAATAAAGGATTTGTTATTGAAGTTCCAAAAGAATTGCTTGTGGCATATAATCAAAGGATTTCTTATTTTGATTTTTTGGCCTTTGCTAGAGAGATAGCAAAAAAAACGAGAGGAACTGCATTTGTTAAGACAGGATTAGTAGTAGAGTCGGATAATTAATTGACAAATGTAATAAAAGTTAGTAATATATCTTCATAAGCACGACGAAGATAGGGCTTGTTACAATAAATCTTGTATAGAGAATAAACGGTTGGTGGAAGTTTATGGGATTAGTAATTTAGTGAAAGCTATTGGAGTGAATCGTAGGCATTACGTTACAATGTTTAAAGAGCATGGAAACATGAACTAAGGTGGTACCGCGGATTTAACAGGAATTCGTCCTTATTGGATGAATTCCTGTTTTTATATTAGAAAGGGTTATTGAAATGAAAAGAGAATTTACAGATCAAGAATTGGTTAGAAGAGAAAAGGCGGATAATATCAGAAAAATGGGATTGGATCCTTTTGGGCAAAGATTTGATGTGACTGATAAGGCTGCCGATATTAAAGAAAAGTTTATGGATATTCCTCATGACGAATTTGAAAATCGTGAAGACTATGTTACTGTTGCGGGTAGGATAATGTTTATAAGAAAAATGGGGAAAGCCTCTTTTTTCGCGATTCAAGATAAAACAGGAAAGATACAGGTATATATATCTATAAATGATATAGGTGAAGAAAGTTATTCTTTATTTAAAACCGCAGATCTTGGTGATATTGTTGGCGTATATGGTAAGGTGATGAAGACCCAAACAGGAGAGGTGACTGTTAAGTGCTTAAAGTATACACATTTAGTTAAGGCTTTAAGACCGTTACCAGAAAAATTTCATGGTTTAACGGATATAGAGGAAAGATATAGAAGACGTTATGTTGATCTTATAATGAATGAGGAGTCTAAGAAGGTTGCTATTATGAGACCGAAGATTATTAGATGCATCCAAAAGTTTTTAGATGATCAAGGATTTATCGAAGTTGAAACTCCTATACTATCTACTTTGCTTACTGGTGCTTCTGCTAGACCGTTTGTTACTCATCATAATACACAGGATTTAGATATGTATTTAAGGGTTGCTCTTGAATTACCGCTTAAAAGGTTATTAGTTGGTGGATTGGAAAGAGTATATGAAATAGGAAGAACATTTAGGAATGAGGGAATGGATCCTAATCATAATCCGGAGTTTACTCTAATGGAGGTCTATCAAGCGTATTCAGATTTAGATGGTATGATGGATTTGACAGAGAGGATGTATAAAACTATTGCTAAAGAAGTATGCGGAAAAACAAAGTTTAAGTATTTAGGTCATGAGATTGAATTGTCTGGGGAATGGAAAAGGGTTTCTATGACAGATGCTATTAAAGAAAAGACAGGCATTGACTTTAAGAAAATTAAAACTGTTAAAAAGTGTTTAGAGTTAGCAGCAGAACATGGTATTGAATTAGAAGAACATGAAAAGCAGTATGGTCATATTGTTAATAAGTTCTTTGAAAAGTATGTTGAGGAGACTTTGATTGAGCCAACATTCTTGTACGGACATCCTATAGAGATTTCTCCTCTTACCAAAAAGGATCCTGATGATGATAGGTTTACACAGAGATTTGAATTGTTTATATCTGGGCATGAATGTGCAAATGCTTATACTGAATTAAATGATCCGATAGATCAATTAGAAAGGTTTGAAAACCAATTAAAAGAAAAAGACATGGGGAATTCTGAAGCGAATGATATTGATATGGATTTTATTGAAGCGTTAGAGTATGGTATGCCTCCTGCAGGTGGAATTGGATATGGTATAGACAGAATGGTTATGCTATTCTTGGAACAAGAATCGATTAGAGATGTATTATTATTTCCAACTATGAAAGATAGAAAATAGTAGGGAGAAAGAGAGTGATAAATAATCATTCTTTTTTTATGAGAAATAGGAGAATTTGACTTTAGGGAAGTGTGTGTTATAATGGTTTTGCTCATGGAGATGACAAAACAGTGAAAAAAGCGTAAAAAAGATTAAAAAAATGTAAAAAAGCTGTTGACATCCCTATGTAGATTTGTTATATTACTAGTGCGTTCAGCGAAAAATCGAAGCTGAAGGCAAGAAAGATCTTTGAAAACTAAGTAAAAAAGTCAAATTGAGTAGCTTTG
>CADCFX010000023.1:0-3681 GCA_902800945.1 uncultured Erysipelotrichaceae bacterium
AGAAGGGGGGGACATCCTGTGATTTATCTTCGGTTGAATTTATGATATAATCTTTCTGAGGTGTGGCAGATGATTTTAGCAGTAGATACTTGTTTGAACAGTGTTAGAGCCTGGAGACTTGTTGGTATATTTCTTTTAGTTGTTCGTATTGTTGTGCCTTTAATTATTATTATAACTGGGATTTTTCCTGTTTTTAGTGCCTTAATAAAAGGCACTGCTGATGATAGTATTAAATCTATTAAAACTATTGGTAAAAAGCTTTTGGCGGGTTTAGTTGTTTTTTATATTCCTTCTTTGATTACCTCTTTTGTTAATTTGGTTGTTAATAATGATGAACCAAAAGATGTTTTTGTATGTACGATATGTTTAGAAGATCCTAGAGGGGACATATGTAATAACTATGTCGATTTGTTTGAAGATTTACAGAGAAGTGAAATTATCAATTTTGAAGATCAAGTTATAGAAGGTCAACTAAATACTAACGATTTAGAGGATGCTCCTCCTGCTAGCAGTGCTGGAGGATTGGGAGCTAATAGTGTTTCTGATAAAACTTCTTATGGGAATCTAACTTTAAATGTTGTAAAAGCTGTTGAAACTAATTATGATAATCCTGATTCTGGATTAGGCGATGGTAGAAATAGATATAGAGCTGTTCAAGCTGCTGTTTATACCGGAAAATACGTAGTATATGCGCAGAATAGGAATTATGGTTCTATTGATTCTTCAAGTAATGGTGGGCGAATTTGTTGGTCTGAGTTAGAAACAGGGAAATTTGTTAAATGTGTCGAAATTGGCAGTGAAGGCGGGCATATGGATGGGCTTGCTTATGATGCTGATAGGGGATATATTTTAAAGATGACTACAAATGGCAATTTATTAGTTTTTGATAATAGCACTATGCAGTATGTTGGTCATTCTAATATCCCGTCGTATTCTAATGCTTTGACTTATATTCCTAGTATTCATATGCTTGTTAGTGTTGACGGTGGCAATATGGTTTTTTATAAATACAATCAAGACAGTAATACTTATGAACGTGATCATGTAGTTCATATGGAAAACTTTGATGCTAATTTAGTACAAGGTGCAGGGACTGATGGTACTAACGTTTTTGTAGCAGATTCTTCACCTTGGGCTTCTAAAAGAAATCTATATACGTATTCGTTAGATGGAAAAAGATTAGAGGTGCATTCTTTTGGCTCGGGATTTGGTAGTATGTCTTCTGAAGTAGAAGCTGCTTTTGCTGATAATAAAGGTATACTATATTTAGCGTGTCCACAAGGAATTGCTAGGGTTACTAATTATACTGCAAATAAAATAGGATTAAAAGGATAAAAGAAAGAAGGTATTGTAATGTTAATGGATGTAGTGGGGGCTTGTCAAAATACAGTTAAAGGGTGGAGAATTGCAGGAATAGCTTTGCTTGTCTGTAAAATATTGGTTCCAATTCTGATATTACTAACAGCTATTTTTCCAATCTTTAATTGGTTAGTGAAAGGCAATGCAGATGAGGCGATTAAAGCGTTAAAAGCAATCGGAAAAAAGTTGATAGCAGGATTAGTGGTATTCTTAATACCAACTATTATTGAAGCTTCTATTAATTTGCTTCTTGGTGAAGATTTGAAGAACGAGGATAGTTTTATTTGTTATAGTTGTTTCTTTAATCCTCAAGAAGAAGATTGTTTAGATGCTATTAATGATTATGATACACTTGAGCAAAAAGATATTGAAAAGAATAAAGAGAAAATAAAAGAAAAAGAGGGAAAATCGCAAGAAATTGGCGGTACTCTTAAAACGGATGAAATGGACGAGGGGGAAGTGGACGAGTCATTAGAAAATTGATAGGATATGTATAATTTCTATAAAATTATTTATAATTGTTGAAATATAAATATTATTATTGTTATAATCAATTTGGGTGAATAAAAATGAATTATAAATATACATCAAGGTCTGAAGAAGATACATTAGAAATTGCTGAAAACATAGAAAGTGAAAAGTTCTCTGGTATGGTAATATGTTTAAATGGAGAATTAGGATCTGGGAAAACGGTATTTGTTAAAGGATTTGCTAATGCTTTAGAGGTTAAAGAGACTGTTACTAGTCCGACTTTTAGTTTAATAAAGGAATATGATGAGGGAGAGATGCCATTATATCATATGGATTTATATAGGTTAGAAGATAAGAAGGATGATATTGGTTTGCTTGATTATTTTAATAAGGATGGTATTTGTATTATCGAATGGCCAGAGATGTTAGAAGATGATTTGCCAGAAGAAAGGTTAGATATTACGTTTAAGGTTGTTGATGAGAATACTAGAATTTTGGTTTTTACTCCTCATGGAAGTCGTTATGAAGATGTCTGTTCAGCAGTATTATAGAAACTCTTAAGGAGTTTTTTCTTTTGGCTAAATTGTGATATAATATGGGGCGAAAGGGGTATTCTTATGTATATTCTGTATTTAGATACTCATGATCAAGAAGTAGTAGTTGCTTTGTTTAAGGACGAAAAAATGATAAAGGTTGTTAATAAAGTATCTGGTTATCAACACAGTCAGGTTGTATTGCCAACTATAAAAGAGTTATTGGATGAATATGAGCTATCTCCTAATGATTTGGGGGAGATAGTTGTTGTAATTGGACCTGGGTCTTTTACAGGAGTTAGAATAGCTGTTACTATAGCTAAGACGATGGCTTATACTCTTGGAATTCCTTTAAAAACTATTGATTCATTGTTTTTAAAAGCACTTTCCTGTCAATCGGTATCAGATTATTATGTATCTGTTTTAGAGAAAAATGGTGCTTATGTGGGAAAATTTTCAAAGGAATTGGAAAAGATAGGCGATTATGCATATTATAGTAAAAGTGAATATGAAAAGTTTTTACTAAAAAATATTGTTATTGATGTAGATAAAATAGATTTTGAAAAAGCAATTCATTATTTAAGAAAAGAAAATGCTGTTAATCCTCATTCGGTAAAACCTTTATATATTAAACGTATTGAGGCTTTAAAGAAATGATAAGAGAATTATGTATTGATGATGCTAGTATTTATTATGACTTAGGAGTCTCTTTAAATACTAAGTTTAAAAGATTATTTGAGTTAAGTAAGATATTAAATAGTCAAAATGAAGCTGTTTGGGGATATTTTCTTGGTGATAAATTAGTGGGGTTTATACATATTTCGAAGTCTTTTGAGGTATATGATATAGTTAATGTTATTGTTGATAAAGAATATAGAAATAGGGGAATTGGGACTTCTTTAATAGATTATGTAATAGACAACAATAAAAGTTGTAAAGAGTTAATATTGGAAGTAAGATCTACTAATGATGCAGCTATTGATTTTTATAAGAATAATAGATTTAAAATAATAAATAGAAGAAATAATTATTATGGCAATGACGATGCTCTAATAATGAAAAGAGATGTTAATATGAAGGATATATATATATTGGCGATAGAGTCTTCCTGTGATGAAACTAGTATGGCTATAGTAAAAAATGGGCATGAATGTGTCCAATTAACTGTATTAACTCAGATGGATACACATGCAGAATTTGGCGGTGTAGTGCCGGAGATTGCTTCAAGGATGCATACTGAGAATATTACTATGGTGTTAGAAGAAACTTTATCAAAGGCGGAAATGTCTATGGATCAGATAGATGCTATTGCTGTTAC
>CADCFX010000023.1:3688-34883 GCA_902800945.1 uncultured Erysipelotrichaceae bacterium
TATGCTCCTGGATTGCTGGGAAGTTTGTTAGTTGGAGTAGAGTTTGCTAAGACTTTATCTTTTGTGTATAACAAACCATTAATTGCTGTAAATCATATTGCTGGTCATATATATGCTAATAATTTAGCAGGAGAGATGCAATATCCGTTGTTAGCATTGGTAGTAAGTGGAGGACATACGGATTTAATACTTATGAAGGATGATTATGTTTTTGAGAAAATAGGTGGGACGTTAGATGATGCTGTTGGAGAGTGTTATGATAAGGTTGCTAGGGTTTTGGGCTTACCGTATCCTGGAGGGCCTAATGTTGATAATTTGTCCTTAGAAGGCGAATATACATATGATTTGCCTATACCTATGAATGATGATAGTTTGAATATAAGTTATAGCGGTCTTAAGAGTAGTATAATTAATCTAGTACATAATGAAAAGCAGAGGGGAAATGAAATTAGAAGAGCTGATTTAGCAAAATCGTTTCAAGAAGTAGCCGTAGATCAGTTAGTAAGAAAATCAGAAATTGCTATAAAGAAGTATGGCATAAAGAATATGGTTGTAGCTGGTGGAGTGTCAGCTAATAAGAGATTGAGAGAGAGAATGAAGGATTTGGCTAATAAGTATGGTATCAAATTATCAATTCCTGATATGAAGTATTGTACAGATAATGCGGCGATGATTGGGGCTGCTGCTTATCCTTTATACCTAAATAAAAAGTTTGCAAATTTAGACTTGAATGCTAGTAGTAATGAAGAAATATATTGAGAAGGTGTAGTGGTATGAAAAGAGTATTGGTTACTGGTGCTGCTGGGACGATTGGGATTAGAACAATTAAGTATCTTTTAAGTGAAGGAAAATACGAAGTAACAGCTTTGGATTTGAAAAATAGGAAACATTATAAAAAATTAAAGAAATATCGCAAGAGGATTGATATTGTTTATGCTGATGCTAATAATAGAGAGGTAATTGATTCGTTGGTAAAAGAGTCTGATGTAATAATTCATTTGGCCGGTACGTTACCATGTTATGCTAATATTACTGAAGATATGATGAGAAATAATGAGTATAGTATTACTAAATTAATTGTAGATGCTATTAGGAAGTATAATGCAGATTGTTTTTTAATCTATTCGTCTTCTACTAGTGTGTATGAAAAGGAAGATGAATTAAAGAGTGTTTCTAGTAAGGTGAAGGGAAATTGTTATTATAGTAAGTATAAAGTTAAAGCTGAAAAATACATAGCTAGGTATTTAAAGAATTATTGTATAGCTAGGTTATCATATATTTTAGGTGATTTACGAAAAGATAATCTTATCTATAATATTAGTTTAAATACTAAACTAGAACCGGTTACTGTTGATAATGCTGCATATGGATTGGTTGCCATTATTGATAATAGAAAAAAGTTAAATAAGAAAGTTATTAATATAACAGGTGGTAAAGAATATAGGATTATTTATAGGGATTTGCTGTTGCAAATACTAGAAAAATACGGTATTACATGGAAGATTTTTTGTTCTATTCTTTTTGAAGAAAAAAATTATCTAGAGGGATATTTTAAAGAAGAGGGGATAGATAAAATTCTTCAATTTAGAACAAGGAGTATTAATAATTATTACTCTTCCTTAAATAAGTATAAAAAGGATGTTAGAAGGCTTTTACCCAGATTGATTGCTATGCCCTTTATTTGGATAATAAGAGCCAAAAATAAGTAGATATTATTGGACTAGTACTATATAATAAAGAAGGTTATGAAAGAGGTGTAAATATGGGAAGAGCGTATGCGGTAAGAGAAGCGAAGATAAAAAAGAATGGTGCTGCTCGTGGTAAGTTATATACTAATTATGCAAAAGAAATATATTTGGTTGCTAAAAGAGGCGTTCCAGAAGTTGAGGCGAATAGTGCTTTAAAGCACTTGGTTGATAAAGCAAAAAAGGATCAAGTTCCGGCTGATGTTATTCAAAGAGCTATTGATAAAGCTAAAGGAGCTGGTAAGGATGAGTATGAAGAAATCTATTATGAAGGTTTTGGACCAGGGGCATCATCATTGATAATTAAGACGTTAACTGATAATGTTAATAGAACTGTTGGTGAAGTTAGGGCAGCGTTCAATAAGGTTCATAAGAGTTTGGGAGTTACTAATTCTGTAAAGTTTAGTTATGATAATCTAGCTGTTATGAGTTTTATATCTGATAAGGAAGAGGATATTTTAATGGCATTATTAGATGCAGGAATAGAACCTGTTGAGTGTGAAACAGATGAAAACGGAATGTTAAATATCTCTGTAAACTATGTAGATAATGCTAAAACGAAAGAGATCATAGAATCTATAGTGGAAAATGTTGACTATGAACTTGATGAAGCTGGTTGGTATCCTAAAGATATGGTAACTTTGGAAGGTGAAGATTTAGAATTGTTTAATAAATTATATGATTTATTAGATAAAGTTGATGATGTAACAGATATTTATCATAATGTAAACATGTAATGATAAATATCTTTTTTCAAATAGATTACAATTAGTTTTCATTATTTTTTCACATATTGTTTATACTATTTTAGTAATTGAGGTGATTATTATAAAAATATTGGTTGTAGATGATGAAGTATTAATTAGAGAAGTAATAAAGGAATACTTGTTATTAGAAGGATATGAGGTTGATGAAGCTGGAGATGGTGGTTTAGCGGTTGATCTGGCTAAGCAATATGATTATGATTTAATTATTATGGATATAATGATGCCAAAAAAAGATGGTTATCAAGCTTGTAAAGAGATTAGACAAATAAAAAATACCCCTTTTATAATGTTATCTGCTCGTGGTGAAGAATATGATAAATTAATTGGCTTTGATTTGGGTATTGATGATTATGTTACTAAACCTTTTAGTCCTAAAGAGCTAGTTGCTAGAGTTAAAGCCGTGTTAAAGAGGGCAAATAATGAAGAGAGTATTATGAGATTTGATGGCTTAGTTATTGATGATAAAGCCCATGATGTTTTTGTGGACGAAAAAAAGATAAATTTAACTCCAAAGGAGTATGATTTGTTAAAATATTTAGTTGCTAATAAGAATATTGCTTTATCTAGAGAGCAGTTATTAACAAATATTTGGGGATATGATTTTTTTGGGGATGATAGAACTATTGATACACATATAAAAACTTTGAGAAATAACTTGGGGGATTATAGAAAATATATTGTTACTGTAAGGGGAATGGGATATAAATTTGAATATAAATAGAATGAAAAATGGAAATAGTTTGAAAGTTAAGACTATTTTATATTTTTCAATTTTTTCAATTTTTATTTTGCTTCTTTTATGGGGAAGTCAAATGATGTTTTTAAAAGTTTTTTATGAAAAGTATCAAATTAAAGATATGAATAAAATAGCTCAAACGATTTCTGTAACTAGTTTAAAAAATATGGATGAAACTTTAGAGAAGATTGTATATAGTAATACAGTATGTATTGAGTATGTTGATAAGAATAGGAATGTTTATCTATATAATGATATGTTGCCAGGGTGTATGATAGGTAAAGAAGATCCTGTGATAGATAACTATAAGCTGGACCTTATGAATTCACAGGAAGAAATAAAAGCTGTTAAGTTTGTTAATAATGATTATAAGTCTAAAGCTTTATTATATTTGATTAAGTTGAAAAACGGCGGGTATGTCTATGTGTTTTCAATGCTAAGTACTGTAGATAGTACTACGATACTTATTAGAGGACAGTTAATATATATTACGATTATTGTCATAGTACTAGCAATTATTATTAGTTTATTTCTTTCTAATAAGGTTAGTGAGCCAATAATAGAGATTACAGAGAAATCTAAAGAATTAGCAAAAGGGAGATATGATGTTGAATTCCCTAAAATTGGAATTATTGAGATAGATGAACTATCTGATACTTTGAATTATTTAGAAAGTGAAGTAAGTAAGACTGATCAGTATAGAAGGGATTTAATGGCTAATGTTTCTCATGATTTGAAAACGCCATTAACAATGATTAAGGCTTATGCGGAAATGGTTAGAGATATTTCATATAAGAAGAAAGAAAAAATGGATGAGCATTTGAATATTATTATATCTGAAACTGACAGATTAAATATATTAGTTGGGGATATTTTGGAATTATCTAAGATGCAAGCAAATGCTGATATTATTAGTGTTGAAGAATATGATTTGCGAAAAGAAATAGATTCTTTAGTTTCAAAATATGAAATAATAAAAGAGACGGAAGATTATAAAATATGTGTAGAGGCTCCTAAGAAAATAATGGTTAAAGCTGATAAAAGTAAGATTAACCAGGTGTTATATAATCTTGTTAATAATGCTTTAAATTATACTGGTGATGATAAGAAGGTTATTATTAGAGTTACTGAAGAAAAAAGAAGATACTTAATAGAAGTAATTGATTCTGGGAAAGGAATAGATTCTGAACTAATTGATAATATTTGGGATAGGTATTATAAGCAAGAAAAGAATCATAAGCGAAATATTATAGGTACTGGTTTGGGATTATCTATTGTTAAGAATATACTAGTTAATCATAAGTTTGATTATGGTGTTAAAAGTAGTAAAGGAAAAGGATCAACTTTTTATTTTAAAATTAAGAAGGGGAAGTAGGAAGAGACTTCTTCCTTCTATTTTTTTGTAAAAATATATGCTATAATTTTATTACTTAAAAAGTAATAATAATTGTATATATATCTTAGGAGTGAGTAATAAATGTTAAAAAAATATATTGTGGTATTTTTGATATCAATGGTACCACTTGTTGAATTGAGGGGGGCAATACCGGTTGCTGAGTATTGGCAGTTAAATAAATATATTGCTATACCTTTAATTGTTTTAGGTAATATGCTTCCAGTACCGATAATCTATTTGTTTGCCAGAAAAGTATTGGAATGGGGAAAGGATAAAAGAATAATAGGGAAGTTTTTTACGTGGTGTTTAGTTAAGGGCGAGCGAGGCGGTAAAAAACTAGAGAAGAAAGCTAGTAGAGGATTATATTGGGCTTTGATGTTGTTTGTAGGGATTCCTTTTCCTGGGACAGGAGCGTGGACGGGTACACTTGCAGCAAGTATTCTAGATTTAGATTTTAAAAAGAGTGTAATTGCAGTTATGGTCGGAGTGTTATTGGCTGGTTTAATTATGATGGCAGTATCATTTGGTTTGTTTGAGGTGATATTGTAATGAATACTATTATTTATTTGATTAGGCATTCAGAGCCAACACCAAAAGCTAATTTGAAATTTATTAATAATAAAGATAGTTTTCAAGTAGCAAATGAGAAAGCTTTTTTATCTGTTAGTGGTGAAAAAAGAGCTGAAGAATTAAGCCAAAAAGATGAATTACAAAAAATAGATGCTGTTTATTCTTCCAACTATGTTAGAGCTTTAGGTACTGCTAAATATATAGCTTTAGAAAATAATACAATAATAAATGTTGATGAAAGATTAAATGAAAGAAAAATTGGCGAAATTGGCGAACTCAGCCCAAATGAGTTTGAAAGGTTGCAAAAAAAGGATTTCGATTTTAAGCTTTCAGGAGGAGAATCGTTTAATCAAACAAAAAAAAGAATGATAGAAGCAGTGAAAAGTATTTTAATGTTTGAAACTGGGAATAGAGTTGCTGTTGTTAGTCATGGAACAGCTTTAACAGCTTTACTTAGTACATGGTGTGAGATTGGTTATAACTATGACGAGGATATTATATTAAGTTATAATGAAAAGACAATAATAGATGGTAATTGGACTGCTCCTCATGTAATTAAGGTTGAATTCGAAGGAATGAGTGTAAAAGATATAGAATATTTAAATATAATATAAATAGAGGATATATGATATATCCTCTATTTTCTGTGTTTTCTATATATTTTTAGCAATAATGGTAAGATAAAGTACCATACTGGTTTGTTTATTAAGTCAAATTCACCAATGAATTCTATTAAATCTCCACCAATTTTTCTTTTGTATTCAAATATTCCAGCTAGATTTTTATATTTAGTATTAGGATCGCCGACAACACCGAATAGGTCGGCAAATTCGTAATGATTGTCATATGCATCTTTAATAAACTCATAATATAAACGATTAACAGCTCCTGTGTAAGTAGCTACATCGTCGTTACCAATATACATAGACCAAGCTCCTTTTTTGGAATAAGTGCATATTAGAGATGCACAAGTATATTCTTTAGGGTGATCTTTAGCTATTTCTTTAAAATAATCAATATCCTTTTGAATTTTTGCTTTTCTTTCTTCTTTTTTTTCTTTTTCTAGCTCTTCAGTAAATTTGGTTATTAATTTGACTGGATTTATTTTAACATTGAATATTTTTATATAACCTTTTTTATTTAATTCTTCGTATACATTTTTATAATAATCATAACTATATTCATGAAATCCATCTTTATCTGCTACTAGTTTTATTAGCTCATGAAAAGTTTTAACTTCATTTGCGTTGTATATTTCCAGGTCATAATTATAGCTTCTTTTTACAGGGCGAAAAAATGATTTGGAAAATGACGCCTCAACATCCGCAAAACTTTTGTATTTATTAAAAAATGTTCTAAAGGTATATCGTGGTTGGTTGCTGTCGTATAATTTGTTGAAGCCATGGTGCTTGTAGTTTAAATGGATTAAATCGTTATATATTTTATAGTTATTTTTACCATCTTTTATTTTTTCAGCATTAGTATCTACCTCTTGATACATAATCGGTGGGTCCATTTTTAAATAAATTGCATTTTCTTCTTTAAGATATTTTCGTAACTCTTTTGTAAATTCTGTTACTATTTCTTTATTTTGATAATCCATTGTAAAACCACGAGGAGAGTAAAAGTAGCACATATTTAATGGTGTTTTCTTTTTGAGTAAAAGTGCGGTAGCTACTAATTGGCCATTATCGGTCATCAAACCGACATAACATGGGATGTATCCTCTATTTTTTTCGCAAGCTTTTCCCCATTCGTAGCTTTGCATAAAATGGTTATATTCGCTTTGTTCCCAGAATTTTTGATATTCTTTTTCGCTTAAGTTTTTTATGAAACGCATTTCTATCACTTCCTTTATAAGTATAGCATTATTTCTTAATTAATGCTTTAAATTATTTTTTTTCTATGATATATTTTTTATAGAGAATGACTAGGGTGTTGTATTTATGTTAAAATCTGGTAGGTGATGGTTTTGGAATTTGTATGTACGAATGCAACAAAGAAAGATATAGATGTTATTACTAGTATTAAAATGGTTACTATGATAGATGATGTAATGGATAGAAAACTATCACATGACGAAAGAAAAAAGATAGAAGATGCAATAAAAGAAGAAACAAAGGATAATTATGAAAAGTATCAAATAGTATATGTTAATAGAAAAAGAGCAGGGGTTTTTATTACTGTACCATATAAAAATGGTGTTATGATAGATGAAATATACTTGTTTGAGGAATATAGAAATAAAGGCATAGGAACTAGTATTATTAATAGTATTAGAGATGTATATAATTTTACTTATATATGGTTATATATAGATAATGATGATATGTATAGGTTTCTTAAAAGAATAGGTTTTGTCGAAGTAGATAGAAAAAGAAGAATTATTATAATGAGAATTAATGATGTGGCTCCGAAAATACTAAAATCTATGTCTGATATTAGAAATGGGTTTGTGGATAGAAAAGGTAATTATTACCATTTGTGTAGAGAAAATTTTTATGATGTATACTATTTACAAAAACCTCAAGATTTATTGGAAAGCAAAGTTGGACTTTGTTTTGATCAGGTTGAATTAGAAAGATTCTTATTGGGAAAATATGATATTCCTTTAAGATCGTATTATCTTATTTATCAAGATGGGTTGCTAGGTCCAGCTCATTCTTTCGTTCTTTATAAGGATAATGAGAAATATTATTGGTTAGAAAACTCATGGTCCAAGTATCGAGGAATACATGAATATGAAAGTAAAGAGTCGGCTTACTTGGATATTGCTAAAAAATTTGGGGAAACTATTAAAGATTTTAAAAAAGATAAACTAAAGCTATATGAGTTTGAAAAGCCTCGTTATGGAAGCAGTTATGAAAAGTATAAGATTAACGCATTTAATGGTCGTGTTATAAAGCTTTTTAGAAGCTAATAATACGGCCTTTGTTTTTGACATATTAGTGTAATAATCGTATAATAAAACAGCTTGGGAAAGGGGCTGAAAATATGGCAGTAGATAGAATTCTTAAAGAAAATCCTGGAGATTATATAACCCAAAAGGACTTTACCACGGGAATAGAAAAACTTCCAGCTGATAGTGATATAAATGATATTTATTATGCTACTATTTTTTATAACCAAAAGGCTTTGGCTGCTCAACAAAAAGCTAAAATGGTATTGGAAAAAAAGATGAGTGCTACTTTATCTCCTTTGGCTCCTTTAATGTCTAACTCTGCTATAGAACCAAACGCTGCTTCTGCCAGTTATGTAGTTTCTAAAACATCTATTTCTCAAACTGCAAAGACTATCTATGAAGAATTATTAATCTGGGATACTCCCGATGATGTACAGGCTTATTTAGATGATATAGAGGATAAAAGAGTTCTTTTTGAGGTTTCATGTTTATTATTGAAGGACAAAAATAGACTATTACGCGTTATTAAAGCGAAAAGAAATCAAGGTGTTTCATATGTCAATGAAGAAAGCGAATTAAAAAGAATAGAAATGATTAGAGATTCTGTAATTAATTATGAACAAAGAAGTCCTGATAATAGTCAAGAATATCCTAACGTTATAATTCTAAATGGCTGGGCCGCAAGCTTTATTGCTAGCAATAAAGCTTTTCAAGATGATATTAGGGAGTGTGTAAAAAGATTTTTTGTTGGATGGATTTCGAATTCGAGGATGATTAATGATATGGAAATTCATTTGTTTGAAGCAAAATATAGTGGGGTAAGAATATTGTATTTTAAAGCCCCTAATAATACTTATGTTTTAGCAGATGTATTTTTAAAGGATAAAGGAAAAAGTTTGGAAATAACTGCTGAATATAATGCTGCTGTAAGGGATTTTAAAGAAAAAAGAGCCGGAATATTGAATGCTATTAATAATCCAGAGGACTCTCCTGAATTCTTTTTAGAACAACAGACTTTGCGGGACGAATTGTTTTCCGCGCTTGGTATTGAAAGTATAGGAAAAGAGGTGAGTTCTAGTGAAAAAGGAATATAAAGCCTTAGAAGCGGCGTTAGCTAATTTAGACAAAGACTTAATAGCCGATGGAGAGGTGTTAAGAAGGAAAAATGGAATAGTGCTTTTAATTGAAAGAATATATGAATCCTTTAAGACAATACCAAATCCAACTTTGATTGATATTGGGGACTTATCTTTGAAAAAGAGAATGAATATGATAGAACAAAATGGATTTAATAGTAGTTCTTCTTTTATTGTCGGTAACACTAATAAAGATCTTTTGGCTAAAAGTGGTGTTGGTTTATATAGGGAAATGGATATCCCTTTGATTACTCCGGAGAATAGTCGAGGTTTAGGATTTCAGCCAAACGCAGTACTTAATATTTCTAATAAAGAAATGTTGAAAGCTTTATTGGTTTCTGATAATCCGAATATATCTTGTAGTGAAATTGAAGGAGTAGTTGATTTAAGCCGTGTAGAGAGATTGACAAAATGGAAAGACGCTATGTTGTTAGCGGATATCAGTGAAAAACTGAAAAATGGTGCGTTCATTCCAAATGAAGAAGAAGGAAAACTTTTGCGCCGTTTGAAACTTGATGTATCTAAAGAAGGTTGGGAGTATTGGTATCCAATTTTATGTCTTTCTAAATTTGTTATATATAAAATATCTGTTAGTCATATTATTTTGCAAGTGAAGGACGGATTAATAGATTTACGGGAGTATAGTAATGCTTTTCGTGACTATACGGAGAGTTTTGAAGGTCTTGTCAACTGTTGTTTCCCTCAATATTTTCGTGAGGTAAGTCCTCAAAATGATGCGTATGTCAAACGTGTTAATGCTAGAAATAAGCTTGTTAATTTGGTTGACTCTGGAGAAAATGAGTTGGCTGCCGATGGAGGTTTAGAAAATGAGCTGGCTGCCGATTTGGATTATCAGTGTCTGGGAGAGGTAAATACAGAATACTTAAAGATAGTATTTGAAAATCTAGTGAGAGAAAATGATAAATGTGCTCAGGAATTACGCGAGAACGAGTATACTAATCGACCAATGAGATACTATTTATTATGTCATGGGATTAATTATAAAAGTGTAGATGCAAAAAAAATAGAACTGGTTGAAGCAATTGATAGAGAGGTTTTAAACAGGATATTGAATCTTTTTGATTATGTTGGGCTTAGCTGTTGGGATATAATTAATACGTATTTATCTTTGTTCTGGCAGTTAAATGATGAGAATTTGAGTTTTTTAGAACAATTAATTAGTGATGGTATACTAACTGGTCCTACTTTATTAAGACATTTAAATGGTATAATTGCTTTTATTCCTTCGCTTAATGTTAATTATGAGCTTTTGAAGATTAATACTATTAATATGAAAAATGAAGGATTTAATGATGAGATTTTATTTCAAAAGAGTAGTGATTTAAGAAGAAATCTAGGTGTTTTGCTTCTTTATGAGGGCTTAAGAAAAGAGATTATTATTTATCTGTTATCACACATGAGTCAAATAAATGTATTGGATTTGATGATAGAAAAAGGAATAGATTTATCATTGTTTATGCAAATTGTTCAATTTGCAAATCCTGTTAATGTGATTAAAATGATTCTTATAGCTCGGGAAGCGGGAATGAGTGATGATGAATCGTTAAAATGGCTTGTAGATCCTAGCAAGTTCCCAATAGGAGATATGGATTTGGATGATTATTTGTTAAACGCTAGTGGTTTGAAGGACTATTATTTGGATTCGCCTAGTTCAATAGATATATATGGGATAAATACAGAAATGGTAGAAAGAATGAAATCATATAGGTTTGGTATGACATATGTAATTGGGGATGTGTTAATATCTGTTCCCAAATTTATTAGAAATACATCTGCTGGTGATAATATAGTAAATGCTCTTACTAGAGGAAGTATATTGTCTTATGATGATATGGATATTGTTCAAAATACTATTGGTGCAAGAATAATAGTGTGATAATATTGAAGAGAGGTGTTATTTATGAAAGAAAAATTTTTGCCTGCTGGTACGGTAGTAATGCTTGAGGGCGGAACTAAGAGAATTATGATAAATGGTTTTTGCGCTATAGATCCTGCGCAACCAAATATAATGTTTGACTATTCTGGCGTATTGTCTCCTGAAGGGGCATTAAGTTCTGATCAAGCCTTGCTTTTTAATCATGATCAAATTAAAGATATTATACATATGGGTTTGGAAGATGAAGAGTTTAGGAAGTTTAATTTAAGAATGAAGTTATTATTGGAAAAATTACAAGAACAGAATAATAATGGTAATAGCGGCACTAATAGTGTTCCAAATGGTAAATAATTAAATTAATAAATAATTATTTGTTAAAAAAACTTGCTATATTTGGATAATTCTGCTATATTATTCAAGAAGTTTAATCTTGGTTTAGAACTCTCCGAATCTTTACTAGGATGAACGGTTTATAAATAAAGGAGGAATTGTGATGGCTGTTTCTAAAGAAACTAAAGCTAAGTTAGTTAAAAAGTTTGGTAAGAACGAAAAAGATAGCGGAGCAACAGAAGTTCAAATTGCTATTCTTACTGAAGAAATTAACAATCTAACAGAACATTTGAAGAATCATACTCATGATTATCATTCTAAAAGAGGACTTCAAATGATGGTTGGAAAAAGAAGAAGTTTACTAGATTATTTGAAGAGAAACGATGTAGTAAGTTATAGAAAAACTATTGAAGCCCTTGGCTTAAGAAAATAGTTTTAAAAGTAGGCACTTGTTTTTAGGTGTCTTTTTTTAGGGAGGAAGAGAAAAATGAAAAAAACATATGAATTGGATTTTCTTGGTAAGAAACTGGTAGTTGAAACAGGGGAACTAGCTAAACAAGCTAATGGTTCTGTATTAATCAGATATAACGATACTGTTGTTCTTACAGCTGCAGTTATGGGACATACTGCTATATCACAGGATTTCTTTCCGTTAACAGTTTTATATCAAGAAAAATTATACTCTGTTGGTAAAATACCGGGAGGATTTATTAAAAGAGAAGGAAGGCCTACTGATGCTGCAACATTAGCTGCACGTTTGATAGATAGGCCGATTAGACCAATGTTCTCAGAAGGGTTTAGAAATGAAGTACAGGTAATTAATACTGTATTGTCTGTTGATCAAGATTGTTCTGCAGAAATGGCTGCGATGTTTGGTTCATCACTAGCTTTATGTATAAGTGATATACCATTTGATGGGCCAATAGCTGGTGTAATTGTTGGTAAAATTGGAAAAGATTATATTATTAATCCAAGTGTTGAGGAAAATGAACAATCAACAATTCATCTTACAGTCGCTGGTACAAAAGATGCTATATGCATGGTTGAGGCAGGGTCAAAGGAAGTTACTGAAAAAGAAATGCTTGAAGCTTTGATGTTTGGGCATGAATATATAAAGAAGCTTTGTGAATTCCAGGAAGAAATAATCAAAGATTGTGGAAGAGAAAAAGTTGAAGTTGAATTAGCTCATATTGATCCAGAAGTAGAAAAAGCTGTTAAAGATTTTGCAATGGATAAGATGTACGAAGCATTATCATCTAATAAAGGTAAATTGGAAAAATATGCTGATGTTGATAAAGTAAAACTTGATACTATGGAAAATTTTGCTGAAGTATATGGTGAATATGAAAACTGTGATGAATTATTAGGACAGGTTAAAAAAGTTGTTGATAGTATAGAAGGCTTAGTCGTAAGAAGAATGATTACTATTGATAAAAAGCGGACTGACGGAAGAAAAATGGATGAAATTAGGCAGTTATCAGCAGCGATTGATCTATTACCAAGAACGCACGGTTCGGCTTTGTTTACTAGAGGAGAAACACAAGCTCTTGCTACTACTACTTTGGGTAGTTTAGAAGAGAATCAAATATTAGATGGTTTAACTTTAGAAGCAACAAAGAGATTTATGTTACATTATAATTTCCCTAATTATTCAGTTGGTGAAGTTGGAAGATATGGATCGCCTGGAAGAAGAGAAATTGGTCATGGGGCATTAGGAGAAAGATCATTATTACAGGTTATGCCTGATGAAAAAGAATTCCCTTATACTGTTCGTGTAGTATCTGAAATATTGGAATCAAATGGGTCATCTTCACAAGCGACGATATGTGCTGGATGTTTGTCATTAATGGCGGCTGGTGTACCAATTAAAGCGCCAGTAGCGGGAATTGCCATGGGGCTTATTACATCAGAAGATGGCAAAAAATATACTATACTAACAGATATTCAAGGATTAGAAGATCATATGGGAGATATGGACTTTAAAGTATCTGGCACAAGAAAAGGAATTACGGCTTTACAAATGGATATAAAAATAAAGGG
The DNA here is from genome assembly GCA_902800945.1 of uncultured Erysipelotrichaceae bacterium. Lineage (GTDB taxonomy): Bacteria > Bacillota_I > Bacilli_A > RF39 > UBA660 > Coprovivens. The sequence goes on from CADCFX010000023.1 coordinate 17,208, forward strand.
AGTTAATAAGAAGATACTAAAAGAAGCTTTAGATCAAGCTAAAGAGGCAAGAATGCAAATACTTGATGTTATGGAATCAGTAATAGCAGAACCTAGAAAAGAATTATCTAAATATGCTCCTAAGATTGAGATAATGCATATAGATCCAGAAAAAATAAAAGATGTAATTGGTAAAGGCGGAGAAATGATTACTAAGATTATTTTAGAAGCATCCCATGTTACATCTGTTAATGATATAAATGCTGTTAAAGTTGATTTACAAGATGATGGTACAGTATTAATTTATCATCAAGATAAAGATATAATATCTAAAACTAAAGAAATGATTGAAGAAGTAGTTAGAGAAGTTGAATATGGTCAAATATATAATGGTAAAATAGTTAAAGTTGAAGACTTTGGTTGCTTTGTTGAGTTATGGCCAGGGTGTGAAGGACTAGTACATGTATCTCAACTTGCTTGGGATAGAGTTAATAAGCCTTCTGATTTATTTAGAGTTGGTGATGAGATAATTGTCAAATCTTTAGGTTATGATAATAAGGGGCGTTTAAATCTTTCCCGCAAGGAAGCTCTTCCTAAACCTCAAAGAAGAGAAAAAACTGAGGAGAAAGTTGAAGAAACCAAGACAGAAGAAAAGCAAGTTTCTGAAGGTGTAAAAGAAACTTTGAAAAAAGCTTTGAAAAAAGTCAAAGAAAAAGCTGCAGCTAAGAAAGAAAAAGAAGAAGTAGAGGAAAAACCTAAAAGGGGAAGAAAAAAGAAAGAAGAAGAGTAAGAAATAGTTTATTTCTTACTTTTTCTTTATAAATATATGGATTTAGAATTGGTTTATTGCTAAGAATAAGAATACGTATTATAATATTGTAGTTCGATAAGGAGTGCTTATTAGGGAAAGGATGATAAAATGATTAAGCTATTAAGTAATTTGAATAAAAAAGATCGTTTTATGATTGTAATAATTGCATTGTTGGTAGTTTTTTCGGTATTTCTTGATTTAAGGATGCCCGAATACATGAGTAAGATAACACAATTAGTTCAAACTGAAGATAGTACTATGAAGGATATTATGATGGCTGGGGGTCATATGTTATTATGCGCTATAGGTTCTATGGTTACATTAATAATAATATGTTATTTCTCATCGTTATTGGCTGCTAATTTTTCTAAGAATATTAGAAGAAAAGTTTTTACTAAGGTAGAGAGTTTTGGGATTGCTGAAATAAAAAAGTTTAAAACAAGTAGTTTAATAACAAGGACAACTAATGATATAACACAAATTGAAATGTTGCTTGCTATGGGATTACAGCTGTTGATTAAATCGCCAGTAATGGCTGTATGGGCGTTGCTTAAAATAGTTGGAAAAAGTGGAGAACTAAGTATGATTACTGCAACAGGTGTTGTAATTATAGTTGTAACAAATCTATTAATTATAAAAAAAGTTACACCGAGATTTGAAAAAATGCAAAAGTTAACCGATCAGGTTAATGGTGTTACTAGAGAAAATTTGACGGGTATTAGAGTAATTAGAGCGTTTAATGCTGAGGCTTTTCAAGAGGAACGTTTTGAAAGTGTTAATAGTGATTTAACTAATACTCAGTTATCTAACCAAAGGACATTTGCAGTTATGCAACCAATGATGAATTTTGTTATGCACTTTCAACACTTAGGAATATATTTTATTGGGGCCATATTGATTACTAAAGCTGGTATGGTAGGTAAAATTAATTTATTCAGTAATATGGTTGTATTTTCCAGTTATGGAATGCAAGTAATCATTTCGTTTTTAATGTTAACGATGATATTTATGATACTTCCTAGAGCTCAGGTATCGGCAAGACGTATTAATGAGGTCTTGGATGAAGAGATTAGTATAAAGACTGGTTCTTTTGATGGTGATACAAAAGAAAAGGGTGTAGTAGAATTTAAGAATGTATCTTTTAGATATCCTGATGCAGATGAAGATATTATTAAGAATATATCATTTAAAGTGAATAAAGGAGAAACTATTGCATTTATAGGTAGCACTGGTAGTGGAAAGTCAACATTAATTAATTTAGTGCCTAGATTATATGATGCTACAAAAGGGGAAGTATTAGTAGATGGGGTAAATGTTAAAGAATACAAGATAGAATCTTTAAATAATAAGATTGGGTATATATCACAGAAAGCAGTTATGTTTAATGGAACTGTTAGAGATAATATTGCTTTTGGAGATAACGGAAAAGGAAAACCAAGTTTGAAGAAAATAAAAGAAGCTATAAGTGTGGCTCAAGCTAAAGAATTTGTTGAAAAAATGGATAATAAATATGATTCTCACATAGCTAGAGGCGGAACTAATGTTTCTGGTGGTCAAAAACAGAGATTATCGATTGCTAGAGCTATTGCAAGAGATCCAGAAATATATATTTTTGACGATTCTTTTTCAGCATTAGATTATAAGACAGATTCTACTCTTAGAAAAGAGTTAAGGAATTATACTAAAGATGCTACTAGTATGATTGTAGCTCAACGCATTGGTACGATAATGCATGCTGATAAAATAGTTGTTTTGGATAAAGGAGAATGTGTTGGCATAGGAACACATAAAGAGTTATTAAAGACATGTGAAGTGTATAGAGAAATAGCTTTATCACAACTTAGTGAGGAGGAATTATCTAATGCCTAGACATGGAGGCCCTATGAAAGTGGGGGAAAAATCGAAGGATTTTAAGGGGACTATGATTAAGCTTTTTAAAAGTTTAAATAAATGGAAATCATTAGTAATAGTTTCTTTGTTATTGGCCTTATTAAGTGCTTTACTTTCTACTATTGCACCTAATAGACTTTCTAAGTTAACAGATGTAATATCAGAAGGAATAAAGCCTAATGCAGAAAAGATACAAGAAATATCTAAAGAAATTTATAGTAATGCTATGAAGAATTATGTCGCTTATTTAGATAAGAGTGTTATGAATAGTGATGGAAATAAGGCAAAAGTAGACAGCGAAACAAGTGAGTTAATAAAAGGATTTAATGAATTATCAGATAGTGACAAGGCTTCTATATTAAAGGATATAGAAATAGATGGAATTAAAGTTAATGTTGAGGATCAAATTGCGTTTTTGGAAATAGTTAATTCTATGAATGATTCATTGGTTACTGAAGATTTATTAAAGTTATTAGATAAATTACCAGAATCTATTAAGGCATTAGTAGAGCCTAAAATGAATATGAGTAAAGTTAGATATAGAGCAGTAGTTTTGGCTATTATTTATATACTTAGTTCTATATTTGGATATATACAAGCGTATATAATGGCAACTATATCAAATAATTATGCTAAGAAACTAAGAAGTGATATTAGTAGTAAGATTAATAGGCTACCATTAAAATATTTTGACAATCATGAAACGGGAGATGTTTTATCAAGGGTAACGAATGATGTTGATTCAATTGCTATGAATATGAATCAGAGTTTAGCTACCTTGGTATCTAGTAGTACATTGTTCTTGGGGTCTATAGTAATGATGTTTGTTACTAATTATCTTATGGCTTTAACTGCTATTTCAGCAAGCATTCTTGGCTTTGTCGGATCTTTTATACTATTAAAGAAAAGTCAAAAGTATTTTATGCAAAGACAAGAAGAATTAGGTAATATTAACGGCCATATAGAAGAAACTTTTTCTGGTCATAATGTTGTGAAAATTTATAATGGGGAGGCAGAAGCCCTTGAAGAGTTTGATAAAATAAATAATCGCTTATATAACTGCAATAAAAAGAGCCAATTTATATCGGGAGTTATGCAACCATTGATGGGGTTTGTTGGTAACTTTGGATATGTGGCTGTATGTGTTGTTGGAGCTATACTAGTGATGAGGGGTCAGACTTCATTTGGTACTATTGTTGCTTTTATGATATATGTTAGGCTGTTTACTAATCCATTATCACAAATTGCTCAATCTTTGACGGGGCTTCAATCAACTGCTGCAGCGGCTGAAAGGGTATTTGAGTTTATAGAAGAGCAAGAAATGGCAGATCAAGATAGTATTACAGCATTTTTGGATAAAGATATTGTAGATGGGGACATTGAGTTTAAAAATGTTAAATTTGGTTATAATGAAGATCGGATTATTATAAATAACTTTAGTGCTAAGGCTAAAAGTGGTGAAAAGATTGCGATAGTTGGGCCAACTGGGGCTGGAAAAACTACTATAGTTAATTTGTTAATGAAGTTTTATGATATAAATGAGGGGGATATTCTAATTGATGGAATATCTATTAAGAATTTAACAAGAGAGAATATTCACGATTTATTTATTATGGTTTTACAAGATACTTGGTTATTTGATGGAACGGTAAGAGATAATATAAAATATAATAAAAAGGAAATAACTGATGAAGAAATTTGGCAAGTTTGTAAGGTAGTAGGAATAGATCATTTTATAAAAACATTGCCGGGAGGATTGGATTCTAATGTCGCTGACAATGATTCGATAAGTCAAGGGCAGAAACAGTTAATTACTATTGCAAGAGGTATGATTGAAGATGCTCCTTTCTTGATATTAGATGAAGCAACAAGTAATGTAGATACGAGAACTGAGGAATTGGTTCAAAAAGCAATGGATAAGCTGATGGAAGGGAGAACATCGTTTATAATAGCTCATAGGCTTTCTACTATTAAAAATGCAGATTTAATATTAGTCATGGATAATGGTAATATTATAGAACAAGGAACACATGAAGAATTAATGCGGAAGAAGAATGGCTTCTATGCTAAATTGTATAATAGTCAGTTTGAAATAAACTAAAGAGAAATCTTTAGTTTTTATTTGGCGTATAGATAATATGTATAGAAAAATATAAACATTTATGGTACTATTTTAGTGAGAGTGGTTATTTATGGATGAGAATGAGTTTATAGCAGGAGAAAGAAAAATAAGAAAGAAGTATGATTTATTATTGCTTGTTGAGTTGTTGAATTATTATTATCAAAATAATACTAGTTTTAAAGTAAGTAATATATTGAATAGCTTGCAAGATGCCATTGTTTATGATAAATATGAGAAGGAAGAATTAATTAAAGAAGCTAAGAAAATACTTGAGGATAAATACAATATTAAGATTGAAAGTAAAAGTTGAACTTTCTTTTTTTTATGATACAATAGTTTTTATCAGTGGTGGGGATATGACAAAATTAAGTGTTGATAGAAATAAATTGTCGCAAACTATTAAAGATGCTCTTATACATAAGAAGTATTTTTCTTTGGTTTGTGTTTTTTTGTTAGATTCTTTAGATTTTTCAATTAATAAAAATCAACTAGCTAAAAATTTTGAAAATCATGATAATTCAAAGCTAGAAAACTTGTTAGAATTTGTAGCTTTAGCTTCAATAATAGATTCACGCAAGGATATGGCAAATATTAATAATCAACTTCTTGAAGCTCAAAGAAGAATGATTTCTTTTCATTGGCTAAGTAATCCACATCATCATGAATATCACATGATAGTAGAACCCGAGGATTATCAATTACAATCAGGTATCGATGTTTTATATTTGATTGAGACTGCTTGTGATTTACAAGCGAGAGCTGTTCAAATGCAAAATAGTGCGTTGGAATTCTTAGATGTTCAACAAGAAATGAGATATCATTATAGTAAAGAAAAATTTGATATCCTAAAAGGGTATTTACAAACTTTAGTTAAAGCGATGGATGGTGTAATTGTTCCTCAAAAATTTGATTTGGATGATTTGTTTGTTTCTAATGATCCGGTTGTTAAGGGGTTACTAAGATTACCAAATATAGATTTTGTGGACAAATTGACTGTTTCCTGTCTTGAATTGGAAAAATCTAATATGCAAGATTTTTTTGGCGTAACATATATAGTTAGAGATAGGAATACAAAAAAGGAAATTGGGGAAATAACACTGTATTGTAATAATAAACTTTATTATTCAGTTCCTAAAGAGTATGAAAGAGATTTGTTAACGGGAGTTAAAGAATTGATATCTGGTTCGTCTATAGAGGTGGGAAGTATTAACGCGTTAGAATTGATGGATGAGCAATTATTTGATTATCAAGAAGGACAAGGAGTACTTACTTATAGTATAAATAAAGGAAATCTTAGTTGATTTCCTTTATTTTGTCTCCCTGATATATATTTCTTCTTTTCATTTCTTTATCTATATCGTTTAAAACAACAAATTTCTTTAATAGCCATTTTGGTTCTATTAAATCCTCCTTTTTGGGATCGCCAGTTATGCGATGGATAACTATGCTAGGATTTAAATATTCTAATTGTTCACATACTATATCTATATATTCTTCTTTGCTAAGTATATGGAATGGATTAGCTATATAATAATCTGCTAAATCAGTATCTTTTATAATATGAAGCATGTGTATTTTTATACCATTTATATTTAATTGGTTAAGGTATTTTATTGTTTCTATCATGTCTTCTTTTGTTTCATTTGGTAGACCGTTAATAATATGAACAACTACTTTTATATTTCTTTTTTGGAGTTCTTTTACAGCTCTTTCAAAATTATTTAAATCATGTCCTCTATTAATAAATTTTAATGTTTTTTCGTGAATGCTTTGTAAGCCTAGTTCGACGATTAAATCGGTTTTTTTATTAAGTATTTCTAAATAATCATAACATTCTTTGGATATTGCATCACTTCTTGTGGCTATGTTTAATCCGACGACATTAGGTAGTGATAGAATTGTTTCATATTTTTGTTTTAGTACTTCTAATGGTGCATAGGTATTAGTATTAGCTTGGAAATAACCGATATAATAGCTGTCAGGCCATTTCTTTTCCATTATGTTTTTGATGTTATTAAACTGGGTTATTAAGTCTTCATTTTTATTTCCAGCAAAATCACCAGATCCAAGACGTGAGCAAAAAATACAACCATGTCCATTTTTTTCTTTGTTAGGGCAGCTAAAATCGCCATTTAAGGATACTTTGAATGTTTTTTTGCCATATTTTTTTTTATAGTAGTAGTTTAAAGTATGATATCTTTTGTTATCTAAAGTATATTTAAACATATAATCACCAATCTTATTATAATATATTATTGGGGATGATTCTATTGATACACTTGTATAAAAAAATGTTTTTAAGTATAATTGTTGTTAGAGTTATTTCTTTTAGGAGGTATTTGTTGTGGCAAAAAGAGTTAAAACACCATGGTATAATTTTTATGACGGAGTAAAAGAACATCTGGATTATCCTAATACTTCGATATATAAACTGTTGGAAACTACTGCAAATAAGCATTTAGATTATATTAGTTATAATTATTTTGGAAACAAAAAATCCTATTCGCAGTTTTTAGATCAAATAGATCTATGTGCTAGAGCGTTTAAGGCTTTGGGAGTAAAAAAAGGAGATAAAATAAGTATATGTATGCCCAATACTCCAGAGGCGATAATATCTTTTTATGCAATAAATAAAATTGGTGCGGTTGCTAATATGATACATCCTTTATCTTCTGAAAATGAAATTAAGTATTTTGTAAATTTAACTAAAAGTGAGTATATAGTTGCAATTAATATAGCTGTAAATAAGATTATTCATATTGTAAAAGAAACAAGTCTTAAGAATATAATTTTGGTTAGTCCGGCTGATTCTATGCCATTTTATTTGAAGATAGGTTATAATCTTACGGCGGGAAGAAAGGTTAAACTGGAGGAAAGCTCAATATTAATAAAATGGAAAGATTTCATTAAGAAAGGTAAGGAATATACCAGAAGAATTACTGGTAATGGATATGTTGGTAGTGATTTAGCAGCAATACTATATAGCGGAGGAACAACAGGATATCCGAAGGGAATTGAGTTGACGAATCTTAATTTTAATGCATTAGCAATACAAAGTGTAGAAATGGTAGCTAATCTACAGCCTCAAGATAAAGTGTTGGCTATAATGCCAGTATTTCATGGATTCGGTTTGGGTATATGTATTCATACTGTACAATATTTTGGAGGGTGTAGCATTCTATTACCACAATTCAATGCTAAGACTTTTGTAAAACTTATTAAAAAGTATAAACCAAATATTATTGCTGGTGTTCCTACTTTATATGAAGCTTTGTTAAAAAGTGAAGGATTAGAAAATGTTAATCTATCATTTTTAAGACTTGTAATATCTGGGGGAGACTCTTTATCTATAGAATTAAAGAAGAAAGTAGATAAGTTTCTTAATGAGCATGGTGCAAATATTCAGGTTAGAGAAGGCTATGGATTGACTGAGTGTGTAACTGGAAGTTGTTTAACTCCGTTAAACTATTATCGTGAAGGAAGCATTGGTATTCCTTATCCTGATACTTATTATAAAATTGTTAAAAAAGATACTATTCAAGAGTTGCCTTATGGAGAAGAAGGCGAAATATGTATAGCTGGTCCATCTGTTATGAAAGGATATTTGGGTGATCCTGTTGATACTAAGATAACTCTTAGAAAGCATTATGATGGTATGACCTGGTTACATACTGGTGACTTGGGCTTTATGGATAAAGATGGCTTTGTTTATTTTAAACAAAGGTTGAAAAGGTTAATAGTTAGTTCGGGTTATTGTATTTATCCGCAGTATATAGAAAACACTATTGATTCACATCCCGATGTTCTTCTTAGTTGTGTAATAGGTATTCCACATCCATATAAACAAGAAGTTGCTAAAGCTTTTATTGTATTAAAGCCAGGTATTAAGCAAAGTGATGAGGTATTGCAATCAATAAAAGACTTGGTACAAAATAAAATAGCTAAGTATTCTTGGCCATATGAATATGAGTTTAGAGATGAACTTCCAAAGACGTTAGTGGGAAAAGTAGCTTTTAATGAATTGGTAAAGGAAGAAAAAGAAAAAAATTCAATTGTTGAAAAATAATTAGATTTTTATTATTATATTAATGGCTGTGTCTAAGTATTTCAATGGATAGAATATTTCCCTCCGAAGGAAATGATAAGGGTTCGATTCCCTTCTTAGACACCAGTGATAATAACTAACAATAATGTTAGTTTTTTATTTGCTTTTTTTTCAAACAAATAGTAAACTGAAGTTAGGTAATATAAGGGAGTATTTGGTTATGATTAAGTATTTTAAATATATAAAATATGCGTTGTTACTATTTTTGATTATTATTCTTTTAATACATGTAATGGTTAGTAAGAAAGAACTAACTATTAATGATGTTAATAATTTGATGATTGTTGCTCATAAAGAAGATGGGCTTATTTGGGGTGGTAATAATCTAGTAAATGATAGATACTTGGTAGTATGTATTACTTGTAGTGAGGAAGACCAAGATTTTATAAAAATTATGAAAAATGCTAAGAATAAGTATGTATTATTAAATTATGATGAAGAAACAGATTTTTATGAGGAAAGAAATATACTAGAGAGGGATTTAAACAAGTATTTGTATTTAAAGGATTGGGATAAAATAGTAACTCATAATCCTGATGGGGAATATGGAAGTGATCAACATAAAACAATTAGTAGTTATGTTAATAAATTATTAGATAATAAAGAGAAATTGTATTATTTTAATAAATACTATTTAAAAGAGGAACTAGTTGAGAATAGCTATTCATTATATTTACTTAGTAGAGAAGAAGTGGATAGAAAAGTTAAAATGTTGGGTATGCTTAATGATATAGAATATGTAAAAGAATTCGAACATATTATTCCTTATGAAGAGTTTATTATATATAAAGAGTGGGGGAATAATAATGAATAAAAAAGATTTGAAGAATATTTGGTTAATACTATTTTTGTTCATTGCTATTTTGGCTTTTTTGTTAAATAGTAAGTATCTATTTGGTAATAGTTTAAATTATTATAAAGAATTGGATATTCTTAGCATTTTAAAAAGTAATTATCTAAATACTAAAAAGGTTCTTCCAACATTTATTAATGAACGTGGGATATCATATAATATATATAATTATGTAAGATACGGCTTATTAAATCCTTTTATAATTATTACTTATTTTATTAATATTAATTTGAGTGGATATTATAGTGTACTAGGTGTAATATCGCTGGGGATAGGGATAATACTTTTGTATAAGTTTTTATATAGTATGAAATATGATAGATATACTATTCTTATAACTGTATTCTTTGTAATGGTAAGTGCCAATATATATAAGATTATGTTTAATAGTATATTAGATATGCTTGTATTTCCTTTCTTGGTTTTAGCATTTATAGGTGCCAAAAAAAGATTAGACTCTAATAAGGGAATGCCATTATGTCTTAGTATATTTATAATAAGTATTGTTAATTATATGTATTTGCCGAGTATTATAATATGTTTACTAGTTTATAGTTTATATTATTATTATATAAATAATAAGAAGTTTTTATTAAAAAAATGGTTTTGGTTTTTTCTTAGTTTTATTGTGCCAATATTAGCGGGGTTATTAATGGGAAGTATTGCATTAGTTCCGGTAATAGATAATATAGAAATTAATATATTAGATATGATAAGAATTAATTATGATATAAATATAGTAATAGTATTTAGTGTTTTATTTGGAATATTTAGCAATAAAAGGAACAGAATTTTGAGTATAATTATGTTGTTATTCTTATTATTGTTTAAAAATAATTATTTGAGTTATTTAGTTTTATTAAGTGTGATGGTTGGTAATTTTGTTGAAGGGATAATTAAGGCTAAGATAAATAATAAAGTAATAGTATTAGGAATTTTAATATCTTTTATGTATCTGATTGTTAATATAAACTATATCATCTTTGTTATAGTCTGGTTATTTAGTATGTTCTTATATAAAGATACTAAGAATAAGAAATGTTTATTAATAGTTTTGGCTTTTACATTTATTTATACTTGGTATGATGTTTCAGATATAGAATTGTATAATAAAGATTTTATTAATAGTTTTGAATATAATGTAAATGACTATAATACTTTATATCATATGTTAATGGGAAATAATATAAGTGATAAGAATATTATTGGTTTTAGGAAAAATATGGATAAAAATGGTAAGGTATTTTATAAAAATGACGATGTATTATATAGGGGATATGCTACAAATAGTATTATGAGTTATGAAGATTATGAACAATTAAATGGACTGGCTAAACAAGAGGTGATGTTAAGTACGATTGTTACGGATTCTCATAGTAAAAATGAATATGTATCGTATGTGGATGAAGTGAAAATACCTATGGATCATTATGATATAAAGGTGAATAATAATACTAAGTTTGTTTATAAGTTAAATAAAGTTGATTGGAATAAAATAATGTATATAGAGTTTAGTGCTAGTAGTAATAATTGTGATGGTGGTAGTATTAAGATTAATAATGTTGTTAAGTATATTGATTGCAAGGAAGAACAGTATTCTTATACTATTAGTGATAATAACCTAAAAGAGTTGGTTATTAATATTAGTGAAGGGAATTATAAAATAAAGAATATAAAGATATATAGTCTAGATTATGGAAGAATTTTAAATAATAAGATGAGTTTAGATGAATTCTTTGTAAAAAATGATAATGGGAGAATATCTGGTGATATTCAAGTGGCTGGAGATGGTTACTTTGTTATTAATATTCCATATAATCATGGTTATGAAATAAGAATAGATGGGGAGATAGTTAAATATGAAAAAGTTAATGTTGACTATATTGGTGTGCCGATAATTAAGGGGAAACATAGTATTACTATTAATTATGATATTAAATATAGATTAATGTCAGTGTTCTTTTCTTATTTGGGATTAGTATTTATGTTATTAGTTAATTATTTGGAGAAGAAAAGGAAATTTACGTAAATAAAGAAATAAAAGAACGACAACGCTGTTATTATATGTGATAATAATAGTAAAGAAGGTGGGGAAGATGAAAGCAAAATGTGTTTTTATTGACATCGATGATACTTTAGTTCCTTCCAATGGTATGGTTACTTCTTATGCTAAAGAAGTAATGACTCGTTTAAAAGAAAAAGGGATACTAGTAGTAGTAGATACTGGTAGAAGTTCTAAATACGCAATAGATAAGGCTAAAGAAGCTAATTTATCGAATTACATAATTAGTTCTAATGGGGCAGAGGTATATGACTATGTAAATGATATTGTTATTTTTCAACAAGCTATTCCTCTTGAAATTGTAAAGAAGGTATATAATTATTGTCAAGAATTAGAAATAACATTGATATTGAATTCTTTAGGAAATAGATTTATTAATAAAAAAGAATATAAATATAATAATGAACCAGTTGAGTATTTTAATGATATAGATTTAGTATTAAGAAATAATTCTATTAATCAATTGGTTATACTCTCTGATAATTATGATAGAATGTTAGTTATTCCTAATATGTTTAAAGAAAAGTTTCCAAGTTTGAAGGTTGTTCATTCTTCTAATAGTTTGATTGAAGAAAAGAGGATGAAGAATAAGGAATATTATCACGATATAGTTTTGGAGAACACAGCTAAAAGTACTGGTTTAGTTGAGCTTTTAGATTATTTGAAGATTAGTGCTGATGATGTAATAGCAGTAGGTAATGGGTATGATGATGTATGTATGTTTGATGTGGCCGGGACATCTATTGCTGTTGGGAATGCTAACTTTAAACTAAAAGAAGTGGCAACTTATATAGCAGATTCAGTTGAAAATGATGGCGCGGTAAAAATGTTGGAAAAGTTATTGCTAGAAGATAGTTAATTGGGATAGAATATAGGTGGTATATATGAAAAAGAAACAAATAGTTGATAGCTTTGTAGGGGTTATAGTTTTATTAATTGGTGTATTATATTTATTATTTCCTTTATATCATATCAATAATTTGAAATTGATTAATATTGTGATGTTTAGTATATTAGGTGTGGTATCTTTTGGCCAGTTTTTACTTAATAAAAAAAGTAAAGATTATACAGGATTATTTAATCTTGGAGCATATATATCGTTTGTAATACTTATGATTAAATTTGATATTAGTAGGCCCAAGGTATTGAGTATTTGTATTCTTACATGGGTAGCTTTGGAAGCGATTATTAAGTTCAAAAAAAGTGATTATTATAATGATAGAAGAGATAGAATGTGGAAAATAAGTCTTGTGATGCTAGTATTTTTTATAATAAGTGGAATACTGACTAGTATTAATTTAAGATATAGTGAAGAAGTAAGAATGATAATGATGGGATTTCTTCTTTTTATAGACGGAATATTGGAAATAATCGATCCGGTTGTAAAAAGTTTAATATAAGTGTTGTTTACAAAACAACATTTTTTCTTGTATAATCTTTGTTAGGTGTTTGAAATGAAATTAGTTGATGATTTTAAAGATTATGAATTGCTTGATTTAGGTAATGGCATGAAACTTGAGAGATGGGATAAAACTATTTTGTATCGCCCCGATCCGCAAGTAATATGGGATAAGAGCATAGATTTGGGTAAGGTTGATGCCATATATCATAGAAGTAATAAAGGGGGAGGAAGCTGGGAAGTAAAAACAGCTAATCTTCCTGATAGATGGCAAGTTAGATATCGTGATTGGGTATTTAATATAAAACTTATGGGGTTTAAGCATACTGGCTTGTTTCCTGAGCAGGCTTATAACTGGAATGTTATTTATGATAAAATAAAGAAAGCTAATAGAAAAGTTAAGGTTTTAAATCTGTTTGCTTATACAGGTGCTGCATCTGTAGCGGCTTTATCTGCGGGAGCTGAGGTCGTTCATGTTGATTCATCTAGAGGAATGGTGGATTGGGCCAAAGAAAATGTTGAAAGCTCGGGATTATCTGACAGACCAATAAGATTTTTAGTAGATGATTGTATTAAGTTTGTAAAAAGAGAAATTAGAAGAGGGAATAAATACGATATTATAATTATGGATCCTCCTTCGTTTGGGAGGGGATCTAATGGAGAAGTATGGTCTTTAGAAAAGAATCTATATGAGCTGGTAGAATTGTGTAGCGAATTATTAAGTGAAGAGCCGATTATGTTTTTAATTAATTCTTATACTACTGGAATATCAAAAACTATTCTAGAAAATGTCTTATCATTAACTGTTAATAGAAAGTATAAGGGTATTATATCTAGCGATGAGATTGGTATTAGATGTAAAAACGAATTATTACTACCTTGTGGTATATATGCAAGATGGGAGAGTAACGATTAAGCGTTACTCTTTTTTTGATAAAAAGGAAATTAATTATTAATTGCTAATATATATAGTGAAGGGATAACTAGAAAGGTAAGAGATGATAAGTTTAAGAAATATTAGCAAAAAGTATGGTAATAATATAGCATTAGATAGTATAAGTCTAGATTTTAGGGAGAGAGAATTTGTAGCAATTCTAGGAGAATCTGGTAGTGGTAAGTCAACTTTGTTAAATATTATCGGTGGTTTAGATAGGTATGATTCTGGAGAGTTGTTTATAAAAGGGATAAATGCTGTTAATTACAAAGATAGAGATTGGGATAATTATAGGGAAAAAAAGTTGGGATTTATATTCCAAGGGTATAATTTGATAGAACATTTAAATGTATTAGAAAATGTAAAAAGCTCATTATTATATAGAAAGAGAATGGATAAAAATAGGGTATGTTTGGAAATCTTAGAGGCACTTGGAATAAAGGGACTAGCTAAAAGGAATGTTAAAGATTTGTCAGGAGGAGAAAAACAACGGGTTGCTATTGCTAGAGCTCTAGTAAAAAATCCAGATATACTATTGTGTGATGAACCTACAGGGGCATTAGATTCTAAAAATGGTATGGAAATAATGAAATTGTTAAAAGGAGTATCAAAAAATAAACTAGTGATAATGGTTACTCATAGTGAAGAATTAGCTAAAAAATATGCTGATAGAATAATAAGAATAAAAGATGGTATTATTACTTATGATAGTAATGAATATAAAACTAATGTTATAAATAACAAGAAGATTAAAAGTCAAAAAAGAAGGTTAAGTATAAGCGAAGCTATTAAATTGTCATATAATAATTTGAGATTAAGAAAAAGAAGAACACTATTAGTTTCAATAGCTGGTTCGATTGGTATAATAGGTATTGCTTTAATAATTAGTTTATCAAATGGAGTTAAAGAATATATTAATAAAGAAGAAAAGAATACTTTTTCTTATTATCCAATCGAGATTAATAAACAAACTATTAATTATAGTAATATTGATAGTTCAAGTGCTGATGATATTACCTGTAAAGATGGTAAAATATGTACTAAAGATGATATCTCTAATAGTAATGAAGTAGTAGATACCTTAGCACTTAAGAATAATAATTTAATTAAACTAAAGAAGTATTTAGATGATAATATAGATATAAAAAAATATAGTAATATAAACTATAATTACAATTTGGAATTAAATATATATAGTACTAATTATAATAAAGTGAATGCTCCTTCTAAAACATTTACAAATAATGTTTTAGGAACTAATAGTAATACTATATTTAGAGAGATAAATATTACAAATAGATATGATTTGTTAGCTGGTAGTTATCCTAAAAAATATAATGATTTAGTATTAGTAGTGGATAAAGATAATAAGATAAATATGTCTTTATTGTATTATTTAGATATAGAAGATATAAATGAACTGAATCGTCAAATAAAACAAAGTAATAATAAACTAGTTTTAGATAATAATTCATATGATTATAATGAATTATTAAATAAAGAATTTAAATTAGTTCTTAATACATCTTTTTATGATAATAATAATAGTTGGTTTAAGATAAACGATGAAAATAGGATAAAAAAAATAATAGATGATTCTATTAGTATAAGAATAGTAGGAATTATTAAGGATGGTAATGGAGATAGTTCTTATGTAGGATATAATAAGGATTTGCTTAATTTTGTTGTTGATAACAATAAAAAGAGTGATATATATATGGATCAAGTAAATAATCCTGAAATAGATGTTTTAACTAATAGGAAATTTGAAAATATTACTTATAATGATAGGCTTTTATCATTAGGGGGAATAGATTATGATAGCCCTGAATCTATAGAAATATATCCTAATAGTTTTGATGCTAAAAAAGAAATTAAAAGAGTACTTAAGGAATATAATGAAAAACAATTAGATAAAGATAAAATAAGTTATACAGATTTTTTAGATGTTTTACTAGAAACAATTACAGCAATAATAAATATAATTTCTTATATATTAATCGCTTTAGTAGCAATTTCTTTAATAGTATCTAGTATCATGATAGCTATTGTTACGCATATAAGTGTTTTAGAAAGAACTAAAGAAATAGGAATTTTAAGAAGTATAGGAGCAGCTAAGAAAGATATAACTAGATTATTTTTAGGAGAAAAGTTAATAGAAGGTTTTTTAGCGGGAGGAATTGGAATAGTTATAGCAAGATTACTAATAATTCCAACTAATATATTGATAGAAAAACTAGTAAAGATTAGTAATTTAGCACATATTAATTATAGATATGCACTTTCATTATTACTTGTTAGTATAATAGTTACGATTATTTCTGGTTTAATACCAGCTAGAAAAGCAGCAAAGATATCTGTAGTTGATGCTTTAAGGAATGAATAGTTAATTATTTTACGACTATTTTAATAATCTATGTTATGATATATTTGAGGTAGTTATTATGGAAGAAAAAATGAGAAATAGATTAAAAATAGGATTTATGATTTCGCGGTGGGGGATTGATTTTTTTTGGTCGGCCTTAATATTTACTGTTTGTTGGGTAATAATGGCTATTATTATTAAAGATAGAAATTTGGATTTTTTAGGAATAACAGCTATGGTTTGTGTAATTTTGGGATTAATCTTTTTTGCGGTTGGAAGAACAATTGTTGGTTTACAATCTAGGAAGATTAACTTTTTATCTGATCGTCCTAGGACAGAAGAGGAAGAATGGTTTTTGCAAGAAATGCTTGGTATTGAAGGATTTTCTTCAAGAAGTGAGAGTTTTATGAATCAAGTTGCTAAAGTAATACCCGGTAAAGCGGATGATGTTTTAGCTGTTGCTAATTCAACAGGTATTATTAGTCATTATTTTGCAGTAGGAAAAGTATATATGGGAAAGAACTTTTTTCTAAATAGATTTATCTTATTAGTTAGTATATTAGCTATAATTATAATAATGGCTATATTTATTTTCGCTTAATTGACTTAAGCGTTAATATGTGCTATATTATGAGCGATGTTGAAGGGGATAAACATAACGATATCAATTATTTATAGAGACTTAGTGGATGGTGAAAACTAAGAATAAAATATTGTTATTCCTACCCTGGAGTTGAATATGAAAATATTTCCGTATAGCTGCGTTAAAGTTAAAAAGTATATTAGGATGGTACCGTGCATTTGCACTCCTTGGGTATCATCTTTTTTTATAGGAGATTAATTGTATGAAACTAAGAAATAGTTATTTTTTTACTTTAAGAGAGAATTCAAAAGATGAGGAGAGTGTTTCTGGTAATCTATTAGTTAGATCAGGGATGATAAAAAAGGTTGCAGCTGGTATCTATATGTACCTACCTTTGGGTCTTAAAGTCTATCAGAAATTACAGCAAATTGTAAGAGAAGAAATGAATAGGGCTGGAGCTCAAGAACTATTGATGCCTTCTTTAATTCCTGCTGAAGTGTATGAGCAATGTGGTAGAGTAGAAGTATTTGGGGATGATATGTTTAACTTACATGATCGGAAAGGAGCTCATTT
>CADCFX010000024.1 GCA_902800945.1 uncultured Erysipelotrichaceae bacterium
GTCTACAACAAAGCAGTTATAATGAAAATAAAAATATTGCCGCTGATTATAAATATCAAAGAATAATGGATTTACTAAAAACAGTATATATGGAAGTACGAAAGATAAAAATTCCTAGCACAGCAATATCAGGATATATCAGAGAAATGCGAAAAGCAATAGCTGATAAAGAAAACTATATATTAGCAGAATGTGGAATAAGGCCGGAAACTACTCTAGCTATTCAAGAAATGCTGAGCGAATTATCTATACAAAGTTGCATTCGAGATGAAAAAGTAAAAAGTATAGCAAGAGAAAAGGGATCTTATCCTGGATATGAAGAGATTGATAGTTATATCGAAGGAATAGAAAACTTGAACTGGTTAGATAAATCAAAATATAAACAAAAACTAGCGCTAATTGAAATAATTAAAGTATGCATGGAAAGATTGTTTGAAATATATAACATATTAAGTGAAATACATTTTGACGATCAAGTGAAGCAAGAACAAGTCAGCATAGCAAAGAATAAGACTGATGGAGCAATAAAAGAACTTGCCAAAATACTAATAGTAGAGAAAAGAGGCGTAAATGCCCTTGAAAGAAAGTCTGGTAAGAAAGTTGAACCAACTCCATTTTTCGAAACATTCACCTCTGTAGGTGGATCTGGCGAAAAAAAAGAAGTTGAATTAATGCCATTCTTTTTAGCGGAAGATTGGTTTATCAATCATAAAGATGAATTCATGAACGAACGCGAAAACCCAGCTGTTTTATATGGTCATATCGATGTTTATAAACTGGAAAAAAGCGAAGAGATGAAAAGAGTGCTTGATATGATATTAACAAAAGAAGAAAAGGAAGATGCCCGAGATGAGTTGCTTGTTCTCTGTGAAGACAATGCTTTAATGTGTTTCCCTGATTCATATGAAAAAAATGATTTATATTATTTTGCTTCTTTATTTATCTACGCAGCATTATTTGATAGAGCATGTAGGAAGTATGCTAAACAAATAAAAGCCCGCAAAGGTGTTTCTAAGATTAAGGTATAAAAATACAAAAACCCGTTTTGATAACGAGTTTTTTATTTGACATATCTATAAGTCTTATTGACTTCTGCAATCGCACCTTTTTTATTAAAGAGCTCATCAATATTAACAAAACGATAATTCTGACCTTTTAAATAATCTATTGCTTTTAATACACCATCAACAGAAGTAGGATATAAATCGTGAAGTAAAACAATATCGCCGTCATTTACATTATTAATAATGTATTCATATATTAAATCGGCATTTCTTTTTTTCCAGTCTTCTGTATCTACACTCCATAGAATAAATGTCATGTTACTATTGTTTAATATTTCCTTATTATAATTACCGTAGGGAGGTCTTAAATATTTAGGCTTATTACCAGTAATGTTAGCAATTATATCATTAGTATTATTGATCTCGCCTAAAGCTTCTTCCAAACTAAGTCTTAATAGATTTTTATGACTATACGTATGAGATCCTACTACATGCCCTTCTTCAATCATACGTTTTATTATATCTCCTTGGTTTACCGCTCTATTACCTAACACAAAAAATGTTGCTTTAGCATTTCTTTCTTTTAACCCGTCTAACAACGTTGTAGTAATATCCAAAGCCGGTCCGTCATCAAAAGTAAAAGCTAGATATTTTGGCAGATTTAATTCCTCGGTTTTATCAACGTTCTCTTGAATAGTCTCTTCTCTCTCTGGAGTAACCTCAACATCCTTATTAGTATCCTTTATTATCTTATCCCTAACTTTAAAATATTTTTTATTCAAATATTCTTTAATATAACTATAATTAATCGGTATACTTATCTCCTCGTTATTATTAATAATTATTATATGTATATTATCATTACTAAATATTAGCAACGAATAGTTTTTATCTTCTATTTCTAACAGAGACTCATCATAATCAATATCGTTTAAATAATCAACACAATTAGAATTGAATATGGTATATAAGCCATAATCTTTTTTTATTAAATCTTCTTGCTTTAAAACTTTTTTAGCTTTTTCATCATAATAAATAATATAGTCTTTTCTTTTTAAAATATCTTTTATATTTGCTATTCCTCTAATATGAAAAGAATAAATATCTTTGTATTTGCTATACTCATAATCTATAACCAATTTTCCTTTATCATTCTTAACTTCTTCCAAAAATGAATTCTTAATATTATTAATTATTGTATCAATACCATTATTAAGTATTTCATCAGAACTATATATTTGGGTAATCTGTATAGAATAATTCTTGTCATTAATGGTAATCTTTTCTGTTTGAATTCTAAAATCTTTATTAAATATATTAGAAGACATTAAAAAAATATTTGTTATTATTCCAATAATACATAAAATAATAATTAACACAAACAAACTATTATTCTTTTTCATAAGCTATCCTCTACTAAATAATATATCACTTTTTCTAAAATAGTGTTATATTATTTAAGTATTCAAATATCAAAAAGGAGGCAAAAGTATGAAGAATATAAAAACTATTGCTAGAAAAATCGGATTGAATAAAGAATTGGAATTGTATGGAAATTATATAGGTAAAATAAACTTTACAGATATATCCTCTAACAAAGAAGGAAATTTAGTTCTTGTAACAGCAACTTCACCAACACCATTTGGCGAGGGAAAAACAACCGTTAGTTTAGGATTGTTAGATTCTTTAAATAAACTTGGAGTTAATGCGATTGCTTCTTTAAGAGAACCCTCTTTAGGCCCAGTATTTGGTATGAAAGGAGGGGCAACTGGTGGAGGAAAAGCCACTGTTGAACCTAGCACAGAGATTAATCTTCATTTTACTGGCGATTTTCATGCTATTACATCAGCTAATAATCTATTATGTGCAGCGATTGACAATCATATACATCAAGGAAACGATCTTAAAATAGACCCAGATAGAATATTGTTTAATAGGTGTCTTGATGTCAATGATAGAGCGCTTAAAGACATAACTATTCACGGCAAAAACTACGAAAGAAAAGAATCCTTTTCTATTACTGCTGCTTCCGAAATAATGGCTATTATTTGCCTTGCAAAAGATTATGATGATCTGCGTACTAAACTAGACAAAATTCTAATAGCGTATAGTTTAAATGGCAAACCAGTCTTTGCTAAAGATTTAAACGTTACTGGCGCAATGTTAGCCCTATTAAAAAACGCTTTAAAACCAAATTTAGTTCAAACAGCATATGGAAATCCCGTTATAGTTCATGGCGGGCCATTTGCCAATATTGCTCATGGTTGTTCATCTTATTTGGCCACTTCTACAGCATTAAAGCTAGGAGATTATTGTATTACCGAAGCAGGATTTGGCTCTGATTTAGGAGCATTAAAGTTTTTTGATATAAAGTGTCGAAATAATAATCTTCGGCCGGTAGTAACCGTATTAGTAACTACGATTAGAGCGTTAAAATATAATGGTGAAAACGATTTAAAGAAAGGTCTCTCTAACCTTCAAGCACATATAGACATCTTATCCAACTTTACTAAAAACATAATTGTCTGTCTTAATAAATTTGGCGAAGATTCGCCTGAAGAGATAGAAGTAGTAAAAGATTTCGTTAATAAACAAGATCTTCCTTTCGCGTTAAGCACATCATATCTAGACGGTGAAAAAGGATCCCTAGATTTAGCTAAGAAAGTATTAGAATATAAGAAAGTATCTTATAAAGAGATATATAACACTATAGATAGCATAGAAGATAAAATAGAAAAAATAGTAAAAGATATTTATAAAGCTAAAAAAATAGAATATAGTAGTGAATCTTTAGAAACTATAAAACTAATAAAAGAAAACAAATTGGATGGATTACCAATATGTATTGCCAAAACTCAATATTCTATTTCTGATAATAAAAACATTTTAGGATACCCGAAAGATTACGAGGTAACAGTAAAAAATATAAAATTATATAACGGAGCTGGTTTCATAACTGTTTATCTTGGAAACATCATAACAATGCCGGGATTAAATAAAGAACCAAATTATCAAAAAATAGATTTAATTAACGGAGAAATAAAAGGGGTTAAATAGAAACGCTAGAAAGAGAGAAAAGAACATGCAAGACTATCTAAACATATTTATTGACAAAGATGAATATCCTTCTTTTATCGATAATTATTTAAATACTAAAACAATGGTTAGATTAAAATATATAACTCAATTTTGCGGATGCGATTATACTAACATATATAATCCTCTTTTTTTCTTCACTCGTTTTGACCATAGTTTGGTGGTCGCTCATATGACTTGGCATTTTACTCACGACAAAAAAGAAACTATTGCGGCTTTATTACACGATATTGGAACCCCTTGCTTTGCCCATACAATAGATTATGTACTAGGCGATTATAACAAGCAAGAATCTTCAGAAAAAGATATCTGCCTAATGATAAGAGCGGATGAAGAACTGCTGAATCTATTAGAAAAAGATAATATCCAACCAGAGGAATTACGAGAATTAAGCAAGTACACTATATTGGAAAATACTTCCCCTAGACTTTGTACAGATCGCCTCGATGGCGTCTTGCACACCTGCTATATATGGCTTCACACTCATTCTATAGATGATATAAGAAAAGTTTATGATAATATGATAGTACTAGAAAATGAAGACCATAAAAAAGAAATTGGTTTTCAAAATGAAGAAGCTGCAGTCCGATTTGTCGAAATGGTATCTAACTATTCAAAAGAATTGCAAAGCAATAGAAACAAATATGTGACGATGTATATATCTGAGTTAGTAAAGGATTCTGTTAATAAAAACATCTTCAATCTTGAAGATCTTTACTCCTTTAAAGAAATGGAAATAATTTCTAAATTTGCCGATAACTATAAAACTTGGAAAACATTTGTTAAAGCAGATAAAGTAATAGAGACCAATCGAAAACTCAAAAGATTTAATGCAATTGGCGGATCCAAAAAAAGAATAGCTATACCATTATTAAAAAAAGGCAACAGGGTTGACAGGGTTACAATCCTATCTACAAAGGCTGATATAATCATAAAAGAAATAATTAGCTACCGAGGAAAAAAATATGGATATGTTAAAGAAATAAAAAACATAGTATAAACGAAAAGAATGACAAGTGGTTGAACTTTTATGATTGACAACGATTATTATAAATAGTATACTTAAGATACTTAATAGTATTAGTGATGCGTTAGGTATTCTGTATATTTTAAATCTCGTATTTATTGTATATTGAAGCTTCGTTATCTTATATGTTGGGTTGGTGTTTTCACTAATTTAACAATAAGATGCCATCATTGTAGTTAATTATTTTTATTAACTTTTTGAATCTGTATCTTATCAAGCTATTAAGTATATACGTGTAAAGCAGCATTCGGTGGGAAGCTATATAACAACTGTCACTGTTTTATAGTACTTTATTGCTGCTGAATTAGATGTATTACAGACAGGTAATATATCTTTTTTTTGTCTACTTTTATTAAAAACTCAATTGACTAAAAAAATAATAAATAGTATAATAAAATTACTTAATAGTATAGGGACTTTTGATATTGTAACGATAACCGTTTACAGTGGTGTAGACTGTTGTAGACTCCCTTTGTTACTACAATTGAAAGGCCTGTAAAAGGAACGGTTTATCCTTTATATGAGTGGTGCCGTTCATTATTGGGAGGCGTCCCAATAATGCAAATGGTCCTCATCGGAGAAGACTCAGTACTTTCTAGCTGATGACTAAATTGGCGATTTTAATTTTCTTATCAAACTATTAAGTATACCGGTATGTGGCATTTTGATAGGAGCCTCGAGTTATATCTGTCAGTATACGAAGGGCATGACAACCCGCCACAAAAAAGATATGTTGTTTACAACATGTTTTTTTTTGCAACAAATGAGGAAAACTTTATTTTTTTTAAAGATAGTTATATAATAAAACCTTGAAAAAAGGGGATGAAAAAATGAGTATTATATCATTAACACCAACAGAATTGGATAAGATAAAAGCCACAAAGAAAGCACTTGGATCGGGTGTCGACGGAACTGTATATGCCATGGATAGTAAGACGGTGTACAAGTTTTACCACGATACCTCTGACAGCGTTTGTTTAATTGGGGCCGGGATATATGATGACGAAGGGGTAAATATAAAACCGTGGCAAGAATTAATGACGGATAATAGGGCTGTTAGAGAAAATAAAAAACCTATCAATTATATCGATAAAGAAGGGGTAATACTTAGCAAAAAAGCTGCAATTATTAAAGCAGCTGAAAAACAGAAATATGTTAAACTTACAAAATTGCCACAAGCTCCAATAATGGTCGATCACAGATTGGTTGGCTGTGCTTATCATAGGTACCATACGATATGGGGGATTTATGCACTAGGTTTATATCCGCCAAGTGTTAGAAAAAAAGTAATGAGAAAATTATATGTCAAATTAAGAGAATTATACGCAAATAATATTTATCCGGTTACATTAGCTCAAAAAGATAAGATACATCCCTTTTCGCGCCAGGGGTCAAATGTTTTGTTGGGCTTTGGCCTTGAACCACAAATAATAGATTTAGACGGGATAAGTGCCTTTTATTCAGACACGTTTTGCAAAGCGGCAAATGAAGCGTATAAAAAATCACTATCCTCTTTTTCCCTTTTAGCTTTGGAAGTAATATCAGGATTAGACATAATGGATGAAGATATTGATGTTGAATATTTTGTAGAAGAATTAAAAGATAAAGGAATAGATCCTACTCTGGCCAAAGAAATAGTTGATGAATATGGATTTAAGGATGAAGAAAGGATTATAAAGCTGTTAAAATAAAAGCAAATAAGATATAATAGTTTTATGTAAGAGGGTGGTTCTATGACTAAAACAGTATCTATTCTGCCAGCAGATACGTATAACGTTATATGTCGTACAATAATTAGTGCTGAAGATAAAAAAAACCTTATATCATTATACGAGCCGATTATAGGGCCGATTGCTCTAGCCCTATATTTTACCCTTGAACACGATTTGAAACTATCAGACGTAATATCTAGTGAATATACACACCATCATCTGATGACAATAATGCGCAGCTCTCTAGATTCAATTAAACTAGCAAGAGAAACACTAGAGGCTGTTGGCCTTTTAAAAACATACTATCGAGAGGGAAATACAAACTCTTTTGTATATGAATTGTACTCTCCGTTAGGAGCTAAAGAGTTTTTTAATTCGCCAATATTCAATATTACTCTATATAACAATATAGGAAAAAATGAATACGACTTATTAAAATATGAATATCAAATACCTAAAATAGATTTAAAAGAATACGCAGATATTTCTAAACCATTGAATATTACCTTTAAATCGTCTAGCACTATTGAATCGTTTGAAGTTGCCGAAAGAAACGAATTGGATTTAAAACTAGAAAATGTCATAGATTTTGATCTTGTTATTTCCTCACTTCCTAAAGGATTAATAAACGAAAGGGCTTTTACCAAAAAAACTAAAGAATTAATAGAACAACTAGCTTTTATTTACAATCTTGATACTCTTAAAATGGTTGAAATACTTCGTATGACCATTACAGAAAGAGGAACATTTGATAGAGAAGAAATAAGAAAAACAGCAAGAAAATACTATCAATATAACAATAACGGAAAATTAAAAATAAAAAACAAAGGAGTTGAACCATCTACACGAGATTTAAAAATAATCGAGGGCTTGATGGTGGATTTAGAATTGTCGCCATCCGTAGTTAATGTTTTAATTGACTATGTATTAAGAAAAAACAATAACAAACTTAACAAAGAATATATGGAAACAATTGGTATTCAATGGCGTAGAAGTAATATAAAAACAGCAGAAGAAGCTATGGAAATCGCTAAAAAAGAGAATAATAAGATTACTAAAAAGATAGAAAAAAATACTAGCATAAAACCTAAGGTAGAAAATCCTGCCTGGTTTAATATGGATACCAAAAAAGAAGAAATGAGTGAAGAAGAGATTCAAGAACTAGAAGAGTTGCTGAAAGAATATAGGTGATAAAATGGCTATTAATAATAGAGTAGATAAAGAAGAACTTATAAATAACTATAACGATACATTAAAAAACAATGCAACATTTAGAAAGCTAATAAAGACTATTGATGTCAAACCAAAAATAGCAATGAAATATACATCGTCATTAGAAGAAACAACAGAAGAATTGAAAAATTGTAAAGACTGCCCGGGATTAATATACTGCAAAAATCGTTTAGAAGGGCATATCTTTTATCCAGCGGTAAATAGAAAACAACTAATATTTTCATATGTTCCATGCCATTATACAAAAGAACAACAAAAAGCCGAGGCCGAAAAGAAAACTCGTGATAAAGACATCTTTAATGCTAACTTCAAAGAAGTCGATATTACAGACAAAAAAAGAGTTAAAGTTATAAAGTGGCTTAAAGAATTCTGTGATTCGTACAATAAAAATGGTTCATTTAAAGGATTATATCTTCATGGTAATTTTGGCTGTGGGAAAACTTATTTAATATCAGCCCTATTTAATGAATTATCTAAAAAAAGAGTAAGTATAGAAATCGTCTACTATCCAGAATTATTACGAGATATAAAAAATGATTTTGATACCTATGGCGACAGAATAGATTACTTAGAAAACGTCGATTTATTATTAATCGATGACATAGGTGCTGAAAAAGTAACAGAGTGGAGTAGAGACGAAATATTAGGTACTATTCTTCAAAAAAGAATGAATAATTATAAAACGACCTTCTTTACCTCCAATTTAAATATGGAAGAGTTAGAAAGACATCTTCGAATTAGTTCTTATAGCGATGATGAGATTAAAGCTAGAAGAATAATTGAAAGAATAAAACAACTAACAGTTGATATGGAATTAATCAGCGAAAATAGAAGAAAATAGTAACAAAAAAAATATATATTTGTTATAATTTGTAAGAGGTAATTAATATGAAAGATTTAAGAGTAATATTTATGGGAACCCCGGATTTTTCTGTTCCCGTTTTAAAGGCTTTGGTAGAACACACTAATGTAATACTAGTCGTAACTCAGCCTGACAAAGAGGTTGGAAGAAAGAGAGAATTAAAGCCTTCTCCAGTTAAAGAATACGCCAACTCTGTTGGGATCCCTGTATTTCAACCCGAAAAGATTCGCCAGGATTATGAAAGGATAACAAATGCCAACGCTGACATTATAATCACTTGTGCGTATGGACAAATCATTCCGGAAGAAATACTTAACAATCCTGAGATGGGGTGTATAAACGTTCACGCTTCTTTACTACCAAAACTAAGAGGAGGAGCTCCTATTCACCACGCTATTATCGATGGATATGATAAAACTGGTATTACAATTATGTATATGGATAAAACAATGGATACGGGCGATATAATATCTCAAAGAGAGTGTCAGATAGAAGATACGGATGATGCAGGCACTTTGCATGATAAATTAAGTATAATGGGAGCGGAACTATTGATAGAAACATTAACTAATTTATTAGTCGGATCTGTTACTAGAGTTAAACAAAATGATAGTGAGGCTACCTATGCATGGAATATAAAAAGAGAAGAAGAACACTTGAACTTTAATCAAACAGCTAAAGACGTATATAATCAAATAAGGGGGCTATACCCATTCCCTAAGGCATATTGTATGATTAATAATGAAGAAACAAAAATCTTAAAAGCTTATGTTGGTGAGAAGGAATCAACGATTTCTTCATCAACCATCTGTGACATAACCAAAGATGCCATAGGAATATCTACTAAGGATAAAATAATATATATAACAATGATTAAACCCTTTGGCAAAAAAGAGATGTTAGTAAAAGATTATTTAAATGGCTTGGATAAGAATAAACTTCTTCACAGTATTGTCGAATGAGAAAGTTGATTAATAAAAACAAATTTCTGTTCGTATATGGTCTTATAGTATTAATCGCTTTAGTATTAATACTATTTGTTTTGGACGATAAATACTTTGTTAATAAAACTGAAGAAAAAATTAAAACTAAAGAAGTGCCAACTAAATCTCCGAGCTATAATGATCAATTAAAACAATTACTAAATAAAAAATATAATTATCACTATAATCTTAACTACAATGGCGTAACATATAAATGCCAAGGGAATAGAAACAAAGAAGAAGAAAAAGGAACCTGTTCTAAACCCCAAAATATAGAATACTCTAACGAGAATTATCAAGAAGTATTTAAGGATATAAATACCGACTATTTAGATGTTGAGTACATATATAAAGAAATAAAAGATATTAAACCAGAAGTGACAAAACTAGACGTCAAAAGCTATTATACATATAATGTAAACATATTAAATCTAAAAGGAGAAATTGTAATTTTCTCTGATTCAAAGAGAATAACCCAAATTACGATTGCCAACGGATATTTAACATACGTACTATATTTCGATAGTATAAATTAATCTTTACAAAAGTAAAATTAATATATTTACTAAAATGATATTCTGCGATATCATCAAATTGGAATCTTTTTAAAAGGTAGTGAGTGCAATGGCGAAAGTAACTAATAACAACTATGTCTTCGAAGGAATAAGACTAAAGAAGAAACAACAGAAGATTGTTACCCTTTTAAGTAGTTGTAAAGAGGTTAGAGATACGGCTTATCCATTAGAAAACTCTAACGTTACAGAGTTAAGCATTGCCGAACTATATGCTAGTAAGCAAAAAGGATATATTTATATGAGCGGCGTAATAAGACTAGAAGACGGGGACTTGCAAGAAGACCGAAGCTTTGTAGCTTATTTAACCGAAAAAAATAATGAACACCATATATTATTAGATATAACAAGAATTGTAGATGGTGAAAAAAGAATGATAAGAACTACAGATATTATTTCTGAAGAAGAATATACTATTGTCTCTCACACATCTTATTGTAGTATTGGTTTTTTACAAGAAAAAGTATTTTCTGAAGAATTTCCCAAAGATTACTTGGATAATACCCCTGTTCAAACAGAACAATTAAGTGCTTTATAGCACCTTTTTAATTTGGAGGTAATATGAAAAAACTATTATTATATTCACTTACAATTATTACATATATACTAATAATCATTTCTAAAGAAGCCAATGCTTTCTTATCTTTCTTTCTTCTAATAATTCCTTTGTTAATCAATAATTATTTAACAAAAGATTCTTCAACATCATTAAAATACAATAAAATCTTTCTAATATTTTATTTAACAATAACCATTATCTATTATTTTATAACTTATAATCCACCTTCTACTCTGATCCTATTATTCCAAATGTTACTACATTATTTCTATACTCCCAATCTCGCACCTCAAAAAGATCTTCTCTATACCGACAAAATAATTGTTAAGAAAACAGTTATTATTCCTCCTCAACTCAGAAAAGATTTTAGTAGAGCAGGAATAATAATCGAAAATAATAATAACGAGAAAAAAGTAGTTAATAGTGCTAAAGAATTATCTGATTTATATAATGCTATAAAACAAATCCGAATTAATTATGAAAATCAAGTAAGAACATTAAAAATGCATATAATATCTTCTTTTATAATCCCTTCAATAATAGTTTTTATTTTTATAACTAAGTTACCAAATCCCTTAGATATTTCAAATGTACAATTATTATATTTTCTTCTATATCTAACTAATAGTTTTTTGTTTTGTTATTTACCAAGCGAAAAAGACATAATGTTAAGGCGCCCTCGTCAAAAAGATTCCCCTTTATTTTCTAAAGAAGAGAAACTATTTATGGGTATTAATATATTTTGTTTCATGACAGCTATTACTATTCCATACATGTATTCTTTGTTTATAAGTATGAACGAGTATTTATCTAAATACCTCTTCATTATTAGTATAGTTATTGTCAATATAATAAATATCGCTTATAATTTAAACGATTCATTAACAATTGTTAACTTAATAAAAAGTGTAATAAACAAGATCTTTCTAGCCATAATAGCAACTAGTACAATCATAATAATACTAATACATTATTTGTATAATCAATATAATATTTACAAACTATCTAACATCCCTCAACTAATAATAATTTTATTCTTAATAATTAGCTGGGAAGATATAATAAAAATAGCTAGATATCTAAAACTAAGAAAGAAGGAAAAAAATGATCGAAATAACCAATGATATTGCTGAAGCTAAACTGATTACGCATGCCGGAACATTTCATCCAGATGACGTCTTTTCAACTGCTTTTCTCCATAAATTATTTCCCGATGGTAAAGTTATCAGAGTTAAAGAAGCAATGGAAATTAAAGCAAATCAAATAATATATGACATCGGTTATGGGAAATATGACCATCATGGTTTGAATGCCGAATGGCGTAACGATAAAATAAAATATTCATCCTTTGGACTTTTATGGCGTGATTTTGGCAGAGACTATCTTCGTGGAATATCAAACTATTATGAAGAAATATGGCAAAGAATTGATACAAAATTGGTCTGCCAAATTGACGGCATAGACAACGGGAATTTTCCTATTATAAAAGCTGATTATGAGTTGTTGGATTTAGATAAAATAATCGACTTATATAATAATAATTGGGATGAAAACAAAAACAATGATGATAACTTTATTTTGGCCGTTAACTGTGCTACAGCTATATTTGATAATCTTATAAAGAGAGAAATATCAAATGTAAAAGCCTATCACTTAGTCATAAATAAACTTGATAGTACAAAAGGAGATGTTTTGTATTTAGAAGAGTATTCTCCGTATGAAGAAGCGATTTTTGCTGATAACAACTCTAAAGGCATAAAAGCAGTTATATATCCAGCTAAAAGGGGAGGGTATAATATTAAGCCTATTACTATTTCATATGATTCTAAAGAACTGAAATATACCTTTCCTAAGGAATGGTGGGGACTTCACGATGATGAATTGGCAAATATTAGTGGTATAAAAACAGCAAGATTTATTCATTTAAATGGTTTTTTAGCCGTTGCAGGAACCAAAGAGGATGCTTATTTATTATGTGAGAAGCTGTCTTAAAAAGTGCGTTATAACACACTTTTTTCTTTGTAAAAAAAATAGTATAATACATATAATAAGGAGTTGATTTAAATGAATTATAAAGAAATATCTTCTAAGCTTGAAAACAATGATAAGACCGGCCAACAAGAAATAATTAGTATCTTAATGTCAGAAGATTATTCTGTTATTAAAGAATTGTATTATTATTTAAAAAACAACTCTAAAAAATCAAACGTTAACAATTATTTAAAAATAATAGTTACTAATATGAACAATATTTATGATGATGAAATGCATTTAAATAACAATCTATCATATTTATCAGAAGAACAGCCGCTAATAGTTAAATACTTATTGGCTAATAATTATCGTTTTTCTGAAAATCAAATAAAAAATATGAGAAACAATCTTTTAATACTACTACCAATCGACTCAGTATTAGAAGAAATCTGTAACCGCATTCAAAAAAAACAATTCTCTCTTTCATTACTTATACTATCTCAAATAAAAAAAGTAATAAATTATGCTTACAAGAATAATATGAATCAAGTAATAGAAACAATGATTGATGATTATGATTTTATTATTCAATATAACAATAGTAACCTTGATACAGTCAAACTACTCAGTCATTCCGGCGGTTCCATTTTCAGAGAAAAAATAATGACATCTAGTAGATTTTTGGCAGAGCTAAAAGATAATCCTGAAAACATCGCTCCATATTTATCTAAAGAAGAAGTTATTTATTTAGAAACAGATACTGACATTAAAAACATCTTCCTAACAAAAGGCTTAAGATATGACATACTAGATAATTTAACAATACAAAACTTGCTAGATAATATTAATATTTTCAAAACTTTTCCTTTTTATACAATTAATGAATTCTTTCTAGCTGTTTCATCTAAAGATTCATTATTGAATAATAATGACTTTTTAAATATTTATTTGGATAAAATAGATGACATTTATGATAACATTAACTTATTTTCCATTCTAAATAAAACCCATATCGATCGCCTTATTACATCGCATCCAAAGGAACTAATATATCTAAATGTTTTTATTAATTCTAAATCGAATTACAAAGAGTGGTTATTAACTAAAGCTCCAATAAAAGAAGCTCTATTTAATACTAAAAGATATAAAATATATTCTTATCTCGACCATGGCTTGTTGTTAGAAATACTAAAAACAAAAGATTCTATCTTTTCTTATAATAAATATTTTAACTTGCTAGAAGAAGATGAATTAAAAGAACTAATAAATAGTCCTAACACTTACAATAGTTTTATAAAAGAAATACAAGATAACAAACTATCTGTTCCTATCATTAATAAAATCCTATCTATTATGGATTTATCTAATCAAAAAAGATTTATAAAAAATATCACAGATTTCTTCCCTCGTACTTTATATTTGGACTTCTTTTCTAGTAATATTCCTTTGTTCCTAGAAACATATAGAAGTAACAAAAACCTAAGCTACATAGTAAACAGCTTTGATCCTAGTCAAAAAGAAATCGTTAAATCTTTGTTGAAAAATCTTAATAAAAATGATTTGTTAAGAATTAAACAAGAAGAGATTGAAAACAAATCCTTGTTTAAAATAATTAAAGAGTGTTTTTCAAGCACCACATCTGATATTACAGATTTATACATTAACACCCCGATCGAAAAGCTGATAGAAATGCTTAAGAAGAACGAAACTCTAGTTATCAATTTGATCAAAGCAAGAAATGTTGATAGTGTTAAGAAAGAAATTATTCTTAGCTCAGATAGTATAATAAAAATATTTTTAGATGAAAAGTATATTAAATATTATGACAAGAACTTACTAGCTTCTATAATAAGCAATCTAAATTCAAATCAAAAAGATAAATATCTCGACGATAAGATGATAAAATTATTTTATACAAAAGATATAATCAAAGTATATAATAATTTAAAAGAAAAAAACGGGGCAATCTTAAATACTTTAGATATTTCTTTTTTAAACGAGCAAACAATAAAACTTAAATACAACATACTAGAGTATATAACTAAATATAAAGACTTACAAAAGTATATATTACTCATATTGGATTATGTATCTGTTAAAGATATTACTAGTTTATTTGCTTCGCTAGAAGGATATGACAAGGAGTATTTATTACCAAGAGTATTAAAGACAATATATGATAGCTTGAAAGGTAAAAATAGAAAAAAAGTTGGCAATTTTATTAATTTTTTTAGTGAATTAAAAGGAGTAGCAAAAGAAGACTGGCTAAATATTATCAGTTATTTGCTATATCATATACCTCTAGTTCCGGATGCCATTAAGAATAATAT
Organism: uncultured Erysipelotrichaceae bacterium; assembly: GCA_902800945.1. GTDB lineage: Bacteria > Bacillota_I > Bacilli_A > RF39 > UBA660 > Coprovivens. The sequence continues at coordinate 15,353 of CADCFX010000024.1, forward strand.
CGTCAAAACACCATCTTCATATGCTGATATCAGGAACTATGAGCAAGACTTTTATAAACAGTCTAATGATAATCAATTAAAGAACTATAAACTAACTAAAGAAGAGATATACTATATTACTAATAAATATCCAAAAGAATACGCTTTTATCAATGAACTTAATTACTCTAATAAAAGAAAAGATTATAGAATACTAGAAGTATATAAAGAATTAACAAAAATAAAAAATGACTATACTAATAAATTATATTGCGAACTGAAAAATAGCATCAACAATCTGCCTAAAACAAGCAACAGAATTCAAAAAGAAAAATATAATCTCTATACATCTAGAAATCGATACTCCTATTTAATTCTAGATAAAAGTGCTATGCCGTTTCAAGAATACATAAACTACATAAGCTCTGTTTCTTCCTGCTTTAGAACAATATTATTAACTGAAAGTAATACAATTTCTAATGGGGTATATTATACATTTTCCAACATTAGTACAGACGCTCTAAAAGATTTTAATGAAGATGGTTATTTCTTAAACAAATATTCTCCGAGTAAAAATGGCAATGTTCTTACCTTACCTGATAACATATTAGTTGTTGAAGATGGGGAAGATGATTTATCATATATTACTGAAGCAATTAGTATTTGCAAAGAATTTAAGTCATATAAAGAATTAAAGATTATCATCATCAATAAAGAAAACTTGTACGATAAATTAGTGGAAAAATATAAAAGAGAGATAACAATTTCTAACTTAAATAAGTGTCTTAATATGCTTGAAGAAAATGATTATAAATACTCAATAAAACGCCTTTTGCCGATAATTATGAAGCATTTAAAAACTAACGAAAAAGATCAGGTAAAAAGATTAGTAATTGATTCACAGCTTGAAGAATATTATCAAGAAGAAACAAAAGAATTAATCGGTGAAATAAGATAGGGAGCTTGTTCTTGCTGCACTATAAAAAGACAACTTTGCTGATAAGTTGTCTTTTTATAGTATTTACTTTATAATAACTACTTAAGTGGTGATAGGTATGGGAAAAAAGATGAAACTATTAAAAATAGTACTTGTTATAGTACTATTTATTGGCTGCTGTTATGGTCTGTATAAATTTGTAAGTAGAATTCATAACGAAAAGGTAGATACAAGTTATATGTGGAATATAAAAAGAGAAAATATTAAGATCACAGAAGGTTCAAAAGAGGGGAAAATAGAAGATAAAGAAGATGGAATTAGCCTTGATGTAACCTTATCTAAGCCTAAAGAGTACTATGAAGTAACTTTTGATGTTGTTAATAAAGGGACCTTAACCGCTTTTGTTAGTGAAATAACAAAAGAAATAATCAGCACTGATGATATTTTAAAATGCCAAATCACTTATTGGGATAATAGTGAAATAAAAAAAGGTGATATTCTTTCTCCTAGTGAAAAGAAGACAATTAAGATTAGAATAGAATATCCTTCTACTAAAACAAAAATCTATAAAAAACTTCAATTAAGTTTAAACTTTAAAATAATATATAAAGCTCATAAATAGTGCCAGATAATATACTTTTACCAATTATTAAGCTTTTAATATATTCTTGTTAATATTATATAATTATAATATAATCAAATAATAGAGGTAATGGATATGATGGGTAGATATAATACAAAAGAAAAAAAGCAGTTATTATTATTTAATATCACATCTTTTTTTAGTTTATTACTATTATATTTTTTAAAAAATACTAGTTTTATTAGACCCGCTTCATTATCTATTATCATGCTTCTTTTATATGCTTGCATATTATTATTTGGTTATCGTAAAGATCGTAATAATAGTATTAAAATAAAAGTATTATTAGAGTTTACAATTGTTCTTTTAGCATATCTTACTATAATTTATTCTTTTGGTATGAAGTCAACTTTTTCTAAAATTAATTATAATTTTAATAAAATAGAAGAATTAGTGTACATATTTATAAGTATTATTCTACTAGAACTACTAAGATATACTATTTATAGCAAAAATATCAACGATAAACATCAACACCTAATAAGTATAATATTCTTTATACTGCTAGATATATTTATTATAAATAATTGTAGCTTTTTAGATAATAAAATAATAATAGGATTCTATAGCATCGAAAAGAACTTCTTGCTAAATCTTAATTGTAAAAATGGTTATAGAATAAACCTCTTATATACATTATTAATAGAGTTTCTTCCCAATCTATTATCATATCCCAACCTGTCTAGCTATATTTATATAATACTTCTTACGATTATGAACTCTATACTAATAATAATAGTTTTAAAACCAAGTCGTAAAAAAGAATTAGATACCGCGAATAATTACAAAAAAGGCTTCCTACTAGTGCTTGAAGTGGTTCTGTGCTTACTTGTTGTAACAATTATTACACTTGTTTCGGGATTATTTAAATATAGCTTGTCATCTATTGCATCTAATTCTATGTATCCTACACTCCAAAAAGGAGATGCTATTATCATAAAAAAACTAAACGATAACGATAAGAAAAAAATAGAAATTGGCGACATAATCGTTTTTCAAGAAGAGGGGCATATAATAACCCACAGAGTAGTTGAAATAAAAGAAGGGGTATACATTACTAAGGGTGATAACAATAGCACCAAAGATATGAATAAGAAAACCAAAAATGATATATTAGGCCTAGTTAAAGTTAGAATTCCATATCTTGGCTACCCATCAGTCTTTGTGTCAGAACTGTTAAACGAATAAAATTATAAGTTACAAACAAATAAAATGATGATATAATAACTATATATGAATAATAAAGGGAGATAAAGTATGGACAACAAGAAGTCAATTATCATCGGTTCAATAATAGCATTAGTAATACTTGCTGTTGTATTGATTATTACCTTTGCAACCGAATTATACGGTTTCTTTGTCGTGTTATTAACCCTTTTTGTTATTCTATTAATCTCCCTTGGCTTTTACATAAAAGAAAAGCCCGATGAATATAGTATTTTTCTTAAAGAAAAAAGAAGAATACTAAAAACATATAGTTCAGCAATAATAGAAGTAGAGAATCTGCCTAATATAGCCGGGAAGAATATAATTAAGGTAAAATCCATGGATGATCTAGTTGACGCTCAATTAGAACTTAGAGAACCTATTTATTATAAAAATGATAATGATTCATGTTTTTTCTTATTGCTACACTATAATGAGGCGTGTGTATATATACTTCGCTTGAATCCAGATGTAATATCTCCAACAGAGCAATCCCTACGTTTTATTCAAAAAGAAGACACCAAGCAATTAAATTATGAATCATTATTAGACAATATTGAAAACACTTTGGTATTAAAATTGGATGAACTAAGAAGTGTAAAAATATCCCCGATAAGAAACAAAAAGAAAATAGAAGTATTAGATTCAACTGCCATCAAAGAGAAGATTAAAGAAAATAAAGATTATAATGAAAAAACTCTAATAGACGAGCTATCTAAAACAAGTATTATAAAAAATCTTCAAGAAAAACTTAATAATCTTGAAAATGAATACAAAGAAAAGAAAAATACTAAAACCTTTGAACCAGTGGAGGAGCAAGAAGAATCATTATATGATAAAATAATGAAAGAAGAACTAGAACTAGAAGAGAAAGAAGAAAAGGGAAACCCTACTATAAATCAATTGATAGACGAAGACTACATAATTGATGAAGACTTCTTTAAAAAAGAAAAGCCAAAGAAAAAAGTAGAAGAAGAAAAACCTAAGAAGGAAGAAGAAAAAGAAAAACCAAAGAAGCCTAAAAAAGTAATAAAAAACACGCATGCAACTAGAAGAGCATCGAATTATAAAAAGAAAACCAAATAAAAAACCTGTCCAAAACGGGTTTTTTATATTGAAAAACATCAAAATGTTGTGTTATTATATAAAAAATAGAATAGGTGATATATGATGCGTAACGTATTAAATATAATAGATAAAATATATAGTAGCGAATATTTTACTACAATACTAATAATTGCAATAATTGTCTTGCTAGTTTTGTTTGCACTTGTTTTCATAATGGGAATGATTGATAACAAAAAAGAAGAATTAAAAAAACAGAAAGAATTATCTGAAGAACAAGATATTACTTTTAACGAGATAAAAGAAGAAGATAAAGTAAAACAAGAAGATATTACTTTTGAATATCCTTCTATAACTAAAAACCTTGAAGCATTTAAAACCTCTCTTGAAAAAGAGCTAAATAAAGAATCTGATAATCTGTTACCTTTGGAGAAGAGTCAAAAGCCATATAAAGTCTTAGGAGTTAATGAGATTGAAGATACCACTATTATTCCGGCATTATCAGCAGAAGACTTAGACAAAACTTTAATTATGGCAAAGGTTAAACCAGATCAAATAAACGTTGAAGAAACCGATTCAGCCATTGGCGAAGGTAGTGACTACCTAAAACAAAATATTTTTAGTTCCGCTAAATAACCAAGTTTATACTTGGTTTTTTCTTGATTAAAAAGCCCATATTTATGGCAAAAAAGTGTCAAACCTCTTTTTAAACAAAGTAATTTGTGTTATTATAGCTATGGTGAAAAAGATGAGTACAACAAAATATGATGCAGATTCAATTAAAATATTAGAAGGCTTAGAAGCCGTTAGAAAAAGACCAGGAATGTATATAGGCTCTACCGACAAAAGAGGACTTCATCATTTGGTTTGGGAAATAGTAGATAACGCAATTGACGAAGCCATTAATGGCTTTGGAGATTATATAAAAATAACAATAAACAAAGATGGATCAGTTTCTGTAGAAGACCATGGAAGAGGAGTCCCAACCGGAAAACACAAAAGTGGCAAATCTACACCTGAAGTAATATATACTATTTTACATGCTGGTGGAAAATTTGATAACGATGGATATAAAGTGTCTGGTGGATTGCATGGTGTAGGAGCATCAGTTGTTAATGCTTTATCTAAATGGATGACCGTAACAATATATAATAATGGGGAAATACACGAAATTAAATTTGAAAATGGCGGCCATTTAAAAGAAAAGTTAAAAAAGATAGGAACTACTAACAGAACAGGAACAACCGTTACATTCTATCCAGATTCAGATATATTTAGTTCTACAGCATTCTCTTATACAACAATTACCGAGAGAATGCAAGAAAGTGCTTTCTTAATTAGTGGCTTGACAATAGAAGTAGAAGATGTTGAAGATAATAAGAGCGTAAAATATCACTACGAAGATGGTCTAACCTCTTTTGTTGAATACATAAATGAAGGTAAAAACCTATTAACTCCTAAAGTATTAAACTTTAATGGGATTAAACAAGGCATAGAAGTTGATGTTGCTTTACAATATCGCGATGATTATCAAGAAAACATTTTGTCATTCGTTAATAATGTCAAAACTGGCGATGGAGGATCACACGAAACGGGTTTTAAAACCGGTATTACAAAAGCATTTAATGAGTATGCTAAAGCTAATAGTATCCTTAAAAACGCCACTTTTGATGGGAGCGATGTTCGCGAGGGACTAACAGCCGTAATAAGTTTGAAAATACCAGAAAAACTATTACAATTTGAAGGACAAACAAAAGGAAAACTTGGTACTCCAGAAGCTAAAGTTGTTACTGAACAAATAACATATGAAAATATAAAATTTTTCTTAGAAGAAAATAGAGAACTAGCACTAAGAATCATGGATAAAGCCAAAACATCAAAAGAAGCAAGAGAAGCGGCTCGTAAAGCCAGAGATGCTGTAAAAAATGGTAAAGGCAAAGAAAAGAAAGATAAAATTTTATCAGGAAAGCTTGCTAAAGCTACCGGAAAAGATCCAACTAAAAACGAACTGTTCTTAGTGGAAGGAGATTCTGCTGGCGGAAGTGCTAAAACAGGTCGGAATCGTGAAACTCAAGCAATATTGCCTCTAAGAGGGAAAGTGTTAAACTGTGAAAAAGCCTCCGACAGCGATATTCACGCTAATGAAGAATTAAATACTCTAACTTATGCAATCGGTGCCGGTATCGGCGCTGATTTCAATCCTGCTGACAGTAATTTTGGAAAAGTAATTATAATGACCGATGCTGATGTAGATGGATCTCATATTCAAATTTTACTACTAACTTTCTTTTATAGATTTATGCGACCTCTAATTGAAGCAGGAATGCTATATATTGCTAATCCTCCTTTGTATGCCTTGGATTTTGGCAAATACAAAGAATATGTTGCGACTGACGAAGAACTAGAAAAAAGAAAAAAAGAACTAAAACCAAATTCTTATAAACTACAAAGATTTAAAGGTTTAGGAGAAATGAATTCTGACGAGTTATATGATACAACCATGTCTCCTGAACATCGTAGTTTAATAAAAGTATCCATTACTGACGCAGCGTTAGCTGAAAAAAGAGTATCAGTATTAATGGGAGATAAAGTAGAACCAAGAAAAGAATGGATCAATGAAAATGTAGATTTTACTTTAGACGACAATTACTAAGAGGTGATCATCATGGCTAAGAAAAAAGAAGAAAAAACAATCATTGAGAAAATATACGATTATACTTTAGAAGATATAATGGGAGATAGATTTGGAAGATATTCCAAATCTATCATTCAAGATAGAGCCTTACCAGATGTAAGGGACGGTTTAAAACCAGTCCAAAGGAGAATCCTTTGGACAATGTGGGAAGATCGGAACACCTATGATCGACCATATAGAAAATGTGGTAAATCAGTAGGAGATGTAATGGGTAAATACCATCCTCACGGAGATTCGTCCATTTATGGGGCGATGATTAACATGTCTCAAGCATGGAAAATGCGTGAACCATTTGTAGACGTTCATGGTAATAATGGCTCAATAGATGGTGACGGGGCAGCGGCCTATCGATATACTGAAGCACGCTTAACAAAACTGGCTGAAGTAATGTTGCGAGACATTAATCGTGATACAGTTGATATGATGTTAAATTATACCGACGAAGAAAAAGAACCAACTGTATTGCCGGCTAACTTTCCAAACTTGTTAGTTAATGGTTCCACCGGCATTAGTGCGGGTTATGCTACTAATATACCTCCACATAATTTGGGAGAAGTAATAGATGCTACAATCCATAGGTTAGCCAATCCGAATTGCCGATTAGAAACTATTCTATCTTATGTAAAAGGACCGGACTTTCCAACCGGTGGAGTAGTAGAGGGAAAAGAAGGACTTATCAACGCCTATACTACTGGTCGTGGTAAAGTAGTAGTTAAAGCTAAAACAGAAATAGTTGAAGAACGCGGTAAATATCAAATAATAGTTCATGAAATTCCTTATGACGTTCTAAAAGAAGGCTTAAGAAAAAAGATTGAAGATATTAAAATAGATAAAAAAGTGGATGGAATTATCGACGTTATAGATGAATCAGATAAAGAACACATGGCTCGCTTAGTTATAGAATTAAAAAAAGGTGCCAATGCGGAATTGATTTTAAACTACTTGCTAAAAAATACTGAGTTACAAGTTAACTACAACTTTAACATGGTAGCCATAGTCAACAGAAGACCAAAACAAGTTGGTATACTAGAAATATTAGATGCTTTTATAGCTCATCAAAAAGAAGTAATACTTAGACGTTCTAAATTTGATTTAGATAGAGCCAGAGAAAGATTACATATAGTTGAAGGCTTATTAAAAGCAGTTGATGTTTTAGATGAAGTCATAAGAATAATTAGGGCTTCTAAAAATAAAGAAGATTCAATTAAAAATCTTTGTGAAGCCTTTCAATTTACCTATGAGCAAGCTAACGCAATTGTAACGATGCGTTTATACAGATTATCTAATACTGATGTGACGGCTTTAATAGAAGAACAAGGCAATCTCCAAAAAGCAATCGAATTCTTGAACTCCATTATTAATAACGAAGATGTCTTAAAGGATCAAATAAAAAAATCATTACAGGAAATCAAAAGAGAATATGCTAGCCCACGTCGTACAGAAATAAAAGATGAAGTTACTGAGATTAAAATAGATGCAATGCAAATGATACCAAAAGAAAACGTAGTAGTAGTGGTAACAAACGAGGGATACGTTAAAAAAATACCATTAAAATCATATTCTAGTGCATCTTCAGAACCGACTACACTAAAACCAGGAGACTACATAACTGGTCTTTATAGTACAACATCAAAAGATACATTACTATTATTTACCAATCTTGGTCATTATTTATATGTTCCAATACATGAGATCCAAGATACTAAGTGGAAAGAACTTGGTAAACATATAAGCAATATAATACCTTTAGCGCCAGAAGAAAGAATAATAGATAATATTTTAATAGACAACCTAAACGACGTTATTACAATAGTTACTAAAGAGGGAACAACCAAGAGAATTAATATTAGCGAATTAGTAGTAAGCCGATATAGTAAACCAATAAATGCTATTAAACTTAAAGATAATGATGAAGTAGTTTCCGCCTTTATTGATTATGGTAATACAATATTTATAACTAAAAATGGTTATTATCTATACTTTGATTCCGAAGAAATAACAATAGTTTCTTCGAAAGCTGCAGGAGTAAGAGGTATCAAACTAAAAGACGATGAGGTAATAACTGGATTGTCTCTAAAACAAGATGTTGATTATCTTGGAATAATCACGGACAAACACACAGCAAAAAGAATAAAGACGAATGAATTAGAAAGAGCTTCACGTGCCTTAAAAGGTTCATCTTTAATTAAAAGAGTAAAATCTAAACCATATTTCATATCTAATGCCTTTGCACTTGATATAAAAAATATTATCGGCTTAAAAGTAAACGGAGAAATCAAAGGAATAAAAGCATCTGACATACCTATAATGGATATGGCATCTACCGGTTCAACAATAACCAAGCAGAATTTAGAAGATACGTTTGTTGCTACAGAATTATTAGAAAAGAAGTTAGATGAAAATAATTCCAAAGAAGAACAAAAAGCAGAAGAGAAAAATATAACAAACGAAGAAATAGAAGAACTAACAATAGACGATTTTATTAATGACTTTAAACTATAAAACTAAAATATTTATTAAGGTATTTCCAAATGAAAATAACAAGTATACACTAACATAAAAAATTATGTAAAATACTATTGAAAAATAAAAAAGAATATTATACAATGAACATATAGTAAGGAGAGGAAAGAAAAAAATGAAGAAAAATAATAGAAGAGGTTTCACATTAGTTGAATTATTAGCAGTTATTGTTATCTTAGCAATATTGATGGTATCAGCTGGAGCTGGTGTTATGGCAACAATGAACAACTCAAAAATAAACACATTCAAAAATGAAGTTTTACAAGTAGCAAATGCTGCAAGTAATGCTTATTCTGACATTTCAATGAATAGTGATACAGCAGTTAGCAACAATATGTTAGTAACAAGCGATGATGGTGCATACCAAGGAATGTGTATTACATTATCAGGATTGGTAAACAATGGTTTCTTAGAGAAAGATTTGACCGCCTATGGAGGCGTTGTACTAGTTGAAGTTCCATATAACGGTGGTAAAACTGTTTACAATATTTGGATGCACAATAATCAATATGGAGTTGATGGATTAGAAAAAGACATCGTTAATAAAATGAAATTTGATAATAACATGAACGCTACATCAACTATTTTTGGGACAACACTTTATACCTATGCCGGAGCAAGCAAATCAACTTCTGCAACAGGCGGTAAAGGTAATGGTAAAGGTATTGTAACAACCCTACAAGGAATTAGAAATATTGTTAAAAAAACAAACGGAGCTGAGACTGGACTTCAAAGTACAGACAAAACTGGTGTAACTATCCATTCTGTTACAAGCGATAGAGGCGGCCAGGGTAGTGGTAGATCATATACTCTTACATGCATTAACAAGAGAGTATCATAAAAATGAATAAAGAATAAAAGGAGAGTTAAATCTCCTTTTTCTTTTTCTAGGAGGAAATTATGAAAACAAAGAAAACATATATTTATTTTATAAACATTTTGATAACACTATCAATTTTTATGACTATTCTGAAGCTTTCAAATATATACCCATTTGGAGAATTAAGTTTTGGAATTAGTGATGGATTAGGGCAGTTTAAACCTATGATATATGATTTACTCATGAGAATAAAGCTTGGGGTACTTACTAGTTATTCTTTTAGTAATGGTTTAGGCAACCCGACAATCTTTAATGTTCTATACTACACTTCTAGTCCTATAGAATTGGTTGGCCTATTATTTAATGACCCTAATGCTATGTATTTTTATCCGTTGTTAGTTAAGCTAGTTATTACTTCTATCAATACAACTCTGTATTCTAAATCTAAAACTAATAGTATATTTGCAATAATAATAGCTAACATTGCTTATTGTTTTAGCTCATGGTTTATTACATATTACTATTATTCAACTTTTGTAGATATATTTATGATGTTCCCTTTATTTCAGTATGGACTAGAAAAATTACTTGATGAAAATGATAAAAAGATTTACATATTTTCACTAGTATATATGATAATTTCCAACTTTTACTTGTCTTTTTCGGTATGCGTATATACGGTAGTCTTTTTCTTTATGAGAGAAATATTATATAAAAAAAATAGCTATAAAGAAAAACTATCCCAATTCAAAAATATAGCCATAGCCACGATAATCGTATTCTTCCTATCGTTCTTCTGGCTCTATATGTTAATAGATTCTTACAGCAGAATGGGATTGAGTTTTGATGGAACATATAAAAGCAATTACTTTACTACTATTACTTCCTTTTTGTCTTCTGTCTTTTATGGTCAAAATTATTTAATAGTAGAAGGTAGTGGAATAATCATACCCAACATTGGTTGCATAACAATAATCCTTATTAGTTTAGTATATTATTTTTTTAACGATAGCTTTCCTCGACGAGAAAGGTTTTACGTATTTGTATGCTTATTATTAGTTGCTGACTTTATGCTTGTTCCTCAAATGGATTTTGTTTTAAACCTATTTCATTCCATTAGAGGACTAGCCTATAGATACGCCTTTATTCCCACATTTTTAACAATAATGATCTTCTTAAGAAATAGTAGTACTATTGATTTGAGTAATAAAGATTCTAAGAAACGATTATTGTTATCGATTGCTTTAATATCAATTTTGTTCGTTGTTGTATATAGTTGCTTATCATATGCTGCTATAGTAGTATATATAATGCTAATCGCCATTATCTTTGTTATTATGTTTTTATATCAAAAGAATTCTATATTTTATATTATGCTTATACTCGCTACAATTGTGCAAATATTCCTTGTGTCTTCCAAATCTGTATTAGTAAGATATAGCGTAGAAAATGAGCAATTTGATACAAATTATATAAAAGAAACGACGAAATATAGAGAAGGAGGGCAAAAGAACTTATGCAGAAGACATAACATTGATGTGGCGTTGCCAGATAATTGTAATATGTATGCAAATGCTTCTAGTATATCTTTGTTTACATCTATGACATATGGGGGGGTTATTTACACGCTGAATAGATTTGGTTATAATGCCCATGGAAACACTTCTATAGATCCGAAAGACTATGAAAAAAATCTATTTGTAGACATGGTATATAACGTGAAAAATAAATATTATCTAGAAAAAATATATAGTGTTAATAAAAAAATAAAAAGCTTTAAATTCACCGATGACATTATAACTAATCAAAATACAGCTATTGAAAAAATGAGCGGTGTTAAGAGCATTATTTCCTATGATGAAGAACTATCTAAAAAGATTAAAGAAAAAGTCCTTAAAAATCACACCTGTAATAGCAGCTTCAAAACGTTGGTGTGTAAAAAGGGAGCTAAAACAATTCTAACAAAACTTGATACTGAGCCTTTTGAAGAATACCTTGTATATAATGACACTAACGTAGAAAAGGCTTATGATATATTAAAAAAGAATCAAATAGAGTATACTAAATATAAAGATAATATAATTGAGGGAACTATTAATGTTGATGAGAACCAATTAATATTCACTTCCATACCATATGATACTAATTGGAAAATATCTATCGACGGTGAAAGAGTTAATGCTATAAGAATACTGGATTCATTAATTGGAATAGAAGTAAGACCAGGAAAACATAAAATCAAAATGGAATATAAATCAAATTTCCTAATACCATTCTTAGTATCTATAACTAGCTTAATAGTCGTAGTAGTATTTAGGAAAAAAATTTAGAGAAATAATAAGAAAGGGGAATTATATGTTAATAATTGGATCACACGTATCATATGGTAAAGAAGGGATTCTAACTAGTGTAAAAGAAGCAATTGAATATAGGGCAAATACGTTTATGTTTTATACTGGTGCTCCCACCAATACTGCAAGAAAAGATATTAATGTAGAAACAGTATTAGAAGCTCAACAGCTTATGAAAGATAATAATATAGATATCAATAATGTAATTTGTCATGCTCCATACATAGTTAATTTGGCTAATAAAAAAGATATTGATAAATGGCAATTTAGTATTGAATTTATAAAAAAAGAACTTATAAGATGTGATATGTTAGGAATTAATAAAATGGTATTACATCCAGGAAACGCAGTAGGGATAAGCAAGGAGGAGGGCTTAAATAATATTCTTGAAGCCTTAAATATAGTTTTAGAAGATTCCTCTAAATGCAGTATTTTGCTCGAAACAATGGCAGGAAAAGGAACAGAATGTTGCTCTACTATTGAAGAATTATCATTTTTAATAAATGGTAGTAAATGTCAAGGTAGAATAGGCGTTTGCCTTGATACGTGCCATTTAAATGATGCAGGCTACAATATGAGATGCTTTGATCAATATTTAGATGAGTTTACTAAAAGTATTAATTTAAACAAAGTAAAATGTATTCATCTTAATGATTCAAAAAATCCTCTAGGTTCTCATAAAGACCGTCATGCTAACCTTGGTAAGGGAACAATCGGCTTTGATACACTGTTGGGAATAGCTTATAACAAACGATTAGAAAATATTCCGAAGATATTAGAAACCCCATATATTGGCCAAAATGACGACTCGAAAGAAAGATTATATCCACCATATAAATACGAAATTGAAATGTTAAGAAATAAAGAGTACAATGAAAACTATTTTGATCTAATAAGAAAAGAAAACAATATATAGAAGAGAAAAACTAAAACTTGCAAAATAATAATTATGTGTTATTATATAACTCGCAGAAGGGGTTTTACATTTGTAACATTTCTTCTAAATATTATTTTGTTGGTAGAAGAGTTACTCTTCTATTTTTTGTAAAAAGCCATAAACTAGATATAACAAATTGTTACTTATATAATAGATTCTGTTATATAGAAAACAAATAACAAAAGAAGCAATTTTCCATAACTTTTGTTTGGAAAAATAGAAAATATGTGATACAATACCTATGTTAGAAAAAAGGAGGGCTGAATTATGGCTAAAAATGAGAATAGAAGTAATATAGTTTTAGTATGTACAGAGTGCAAACATGAAAACTATGTGACTAAAAAGAACAAAAAGAATACTCCAGATAAGTTAGAACTTAAAAAATTTTGTAAATGGTGTAATAAAGAAACAATTCATAAAGAGAAGAAATAGGGTGTTTATAAATGAATGAACTAATTAATATTAATGATATAAAGAATGGTATGACTGTTTTCTATAATGGTAATATTTGCCAAGTACAGAGCTTCTTGCATGTAAAACCAGGTAAGGGTGCCGCTATTATGAAAGTAAAAATGCGTAATTTAAAAACTGGGACTATTACTGAAGAATCTATAAATAGTAATGTTAAAATAGAAAAAGCTCATGTAGATAAGAAGAAAATGGCTTACCTATATAATTCTGGTAGTGCTTATGTATTTATGGACAATGAAACATATGAACAAATAGAAATAACTCCAGACAAATTAGGTGATGCCCTAAAATATTTAAAAGAGAACTTAGAAGTTCAAATAGATTTCTATGAAGGAGACATTATCGGAGTAACTCTTCCTGAAAAGATTGAATACGAAGTAGTAGAAACAACTGATGCTGTTAAAGGAAATACTGCTACAAACGCAACCAAAGATGCTACTTTAGATAACGGATTGGTAGTAAGAGTTCCACTATTTATTAACCTAGGAGAAAGAATTATAATAACTACTGAAGATGGAAAATACTCAAGTAGAGCTTAATAAAGCTCTTTTTTAAT
>CADCFX010000025.1 GCA_902800945.1 uncultured Erysipelotrichaceae bacterium
GAGTTTCCTATTATATCAAGAGTATTTATCCAAACCGAATTGGATGAAAATTGTTTTCAAGGACGGCTTAAAGAGGGCTATTGACGGGATTCAAGAATCTTTTGATAGCATTAATTCTTTTCAAATCGTAGATTTGCCTGGCTTTTTTTTGGATACTATATTGGATAAAAATTTATACCAATGTTTTTTGCCAGATTGTCATGCTATATTTATTGATGAATGTATGAGAGAGTTTACTCTGTTGGGATTTGATGTTGAAAAAGAATTTGACTTGGGCATTATAGAAGAGAAGCGTAGAGAGATGGAAGATGAAAGCGCGGAAGCTATTGCGAGAGATGGCTTGGCGATTAGACGAGAAAAATTTATTAAATTTATTTATGACTATAAATTGGATATTAGTTCTTCGCTTTTGTCATTAAAGCAATAAAAAAATGCTGCTTATGGCATTTTTTCTATTGCTTTATTGGCACTTTCTATATAAGCTCTTAAAAGGTTGCCTGCACCTAGTTTTGTTCCGCCAAAATATCTAACAACGGCTATTAGGACGTTATCTAATTTCTTTCTGTCAATTAGATTGTATAAAGGAAGGCCGGCTGTGTTTGTTGGCTCTTTATCATCTGATTTTGAGGCGGTGTTATTAACCTTGTATGCGTAGGGTATGTGTTTCGCCTTCTTATGTTCTTTTTTTAATATATCTAATATGTTTTTTGCTTCTTCTGTAGAATCTATTTCATAATAATAGGCAATAAATTTCGATTTCTTTATTTCATATGTGTATGTATTTAATAATTTCATTTAAATCCCTCTTTTTGATTATATCATTTATCTTATTAACTATTATATAATTCTTGTGTTCTTTGTAATTAATTGTTGTTATTTTTCTGTGTTGTTTATTATAATTATATATAGGTGATTTGTTTATGGTCAAGAAAGTTAGCTATTTTATGAGATTATTTTCTGTTTTATCTATTATCTTTTTAATAATTGCTTTTATCCTTCTGTTCGCAAATCTTTTTTTTGATGTTACTTTTGAATTTGCTTTCGCAGGAATAGTTGGCCTTATTCTTTTTATAGACCATTTAATTTTTATACCTGGTAATCTTAATCTTAATAAAAGAGAGTATAAAAACTATTTTTTGGCTAATCTTAATTTTTTTATATCATTATTGATGATTGTTGCTATATGTTCTATGGCTTTTATTAAACTAAGTGATTTGGCTATTACTTTGATTTTTTCTTGCTTGTTGATATCTTTCCTAATTGTTTTTAATTTACAAAGCATTTATTATTCTTTTAATGTTAATATTAAAAAAAAGATTCATTTTGCGAGAAGGTTGATTATTGTTATTTTCTTTTCTTCCTGTTCGTTGGTTGTTTCTTTATATTATTTAGTCCATTTGTTTAGAGGTTAATATGAAAAGAATATGTTTTGTATGCTATGGAAATATTTGCCGTAGTCCAATGGCAGAATTTATTTTTAAAGACTTGATATTTAAATATAGTAAAAGATATAAAATGAGTTGTAATAGTAGGGCGACTTCTTTTGAAGAAATTGGTAATGATATTTTTCCACAAGCGAGAGAGGTATTATATAAGAACGGAATTAGTGTTGAAAGGCATAAAGCTAGTAGATTTACTATAGATGATTATAATGAGAATGATATAATAATTGTTATGGAAGAAAAAAATAGAAAAGAGCTTTTAGATATTATTGGTATGGATAAGGGCAATAAAATTCATAAATTAAGAGAATATAATGGCGATAATAATGACATTGAAGATCCCTGGTATACTGGAAGATTTGATTTGGTTTTTAAAGAAATAAAAGAAGGGTGTTTATCCCTATTTGAATACGTGGAGAGTCTTGGTGATATAGATGAAGTTTAAGGATAAATTGAGTTTAGTACCCCATAAACCTGGTTCTTATCAGATGAAGGACAAAAATGGTACTATTATTTATGTTGGGAAAGCAAAGGATTTACATAAAAGATTGTCATCATATTTTAACAGAATTCATACTGGGAAAACGGCCAAAATGGTTAGTTTAATAGAAGATTTTACTTATATTGTTGCTAGTAGTGAGTTAGAGGCTTTTATTATAGAGATTAATCTTATAAAGGAATTTAATCCGAAATATAATATAATGTTGACGGATGATAAAAGCTATCCTTACATTGAGTATATTAGTAAGCCGTATCCGATGCTGAAGATATCTAGGTATTTAAGCATACGAAGAAAAGATAAAAAATTGTTGTTTGGTCCTTATCCTAATGCCTATGCTGCTAGAAAAATAGTAAATCTTATTAATAGATTATATCCATTAAAAAAATGTAATGGGATGAAGAAGGATTTGTGCCTGTATTATCATATTGGTGAGTGTTTAGGTTATTGCACCAAGAATGTAGATGCAGATAAGGTTAAAGAAATGGAAGAAGAAATATTGTCTTTTTTAAGAGGAAATGATGAGGTTTTAAGAAGGAAAATTGTAGATAAGATTAATACTTACTCTGCAAATTTAAATTATGAAATGGCTTTGGAATTAAAAAAAGAGTTGGAATATATAGACATAGTGTTAACTAAGCAAAAGGTAGAACTACATGATTTTGTAGATAGAGATGTTATTAGTTATTATGTTAATAATGGTTATTTATCTATTGAAATACTATTTATTAGAAATGGGAAGTTGCTAAATCATAAGAATAAGATATTTCCACTTAGTATTGATCCGATAGATGAAGTAGAATATTATATTGCTAATTTTTATTCTAAAAATGAAGTGCCTAAAGAGATACTTATTCCTGAAGATTTAGGTTTAGAACAAATTAAGTCAGTAGTAGATACTAATATTATTCAGCCTATAAAGGGTGTTAAGAAAAGTCTGATTAAAATGGCTTATGATAATGCTAAATTAAATTTAGATAATAAATTTGAAGAAATTAAAGTTCAAGAAGATAGAAGTAGTGGGGCTAATGATGAGCTTGCTAAACTATTACATATGGATTCTATAAATAGAATAGATATATTTGATAATAGTAATTTGTTTGGAGAATTTACAGTATCAGGTATGGTAGTATTTATAGATGGTAAACCTTCTAAAAATGAATATCGTAAGTATAAAATATCTTTTGAAAAGAATGATGATTATAATGCGATGAGAGAGGTAATATATAGAAGATATCAAAGAGCTTTAGTAGAGAAACAAAGATTACCAGATTTAATAATTGTTGATGGTGGAGAAAAGCAGATGGCTGTTACTAAAGAAGTTTTAGATATGTTAAATTGTAATATTAGGGTTGTTGGTTTAAAAAAGAATGATAAGCATATGACTAATGATTTAGTAGATGATGATTATTCTATTATTCCTTTAGATAGAACTAGTAATGTATTTCATTATTTAACTAGAATGCAAGATGAAGTACATAGATTTACTATTAATTACCATAGACAGCTTCGAAGTAAAGGTAGTATAGCTAGTATATTAGATGAAATAGAAGGAATAGGTAATGTTAGAAAAAAAGAATTAATTAAAAAGTTTGGTAGTGTAACTAAGATGAAGGAAGCTTCTATAGAAGAGTTAAAAGAAATAGTACCAGAAGGAGTAGCGATAGAATTAAAGAAATTTTTAGAAGCTAGAGATAAGTGCAATAAATGAACAGGGGAAAATCATATAATATTTGATTAATTGTTATAAAGACTCGACAAATAGAGTCTTTTTATTTATAATGATTTTTGAAAAAGGGATGTAGTATGAATATAAATGAATTTGATTATGAATTGCCTAAAGAATTAATTGCTCAAACTCCTCTTAAGGATAGAAGTTCTTCTAAATTATTAATTATGAATAAAAAAACTGGAGAATTAAAGCATGAAGTATTTTCTAATATTATTAATTATTTAAATAAGGGAGATGTTTTAGTATTAAATGATACTAAAGTTATTCCGGCTAGATTAATTGGGGAGAAAAAGGATACTGGAGCAGTAATAGAAATATTATTATTAAAAGATATCGGTAATGATACTTGGGAATGTCTTGGAAAACCTGGTAAAAGATTAAAAATTGGAAGCACTATTACATTTGGAGATGGTTCATTAAGATGTGAAGTTGTAGATAAGCTTGAAGAAGGAATTATACATGTAAAATTAATATATGATGGAATATTAATGGAGATATTAGATAAACTAGGTACTATGCCTTTACCACCATATATACATGAAAAATTAGAAGATCAATCTAGATATCAAACCGTTTATGCCAAAGTTTCTGGTAGTGCGGCTGCACCAACGGCGGGGTTGCATTTTACTAAAGAATTATTAAAACATATTGAGGATAAGGGTGTTATAATTACCTATGTTACATTGCATGTAGGGCTTGGTACTTTTAGGCCTGTTGAAGTAGATAATATTTTAGAACATAAAATGCATAGTGAATATTATGTAATGAGTAAAGAAACAGCTGAAATATTAAATAAAGCTAAAGAAGAAGGAAGAAGAATAATAGCAGTAGGAACAACTAGCACTAGAACTTTAGAAACTATCGCTACAAATAATAAAGGTATTTTTAAAGCATGTAGTGGGGATACAGATATATTTATTTATCCTGGATATAAATTTAAAGCGATTAATTGTTTAATTACAAATTTTCATTTGCCTAAGTCTACTCTGGTAATGTTGGTATCAGCTTTTAGTAGTAGAAATATGATTATGAATGCTTACAATGAGGCGATTAATAATAAATATAGATTTTTTAGTTTTGGAGATGCGATGTTTATTACTGATGAGATACAATAGTTGGGAATGATAAGATGAAGATAAAATATAGTTTATTAAAGGAAGATCGAGATACTTTTGCTAGATTAGGAAAAATAAAAACTAATTATGGAACGTTTGAAACACCAATGTTTATGCCGGTTGGTACCGCTGCTACCGTTAAGACTTTAAGCGTTGAGGAATTGAAGGGCTTGAATGCTGGAATAATTCTTGCCAATACTTATCATTTATGGCTTAGACCAGGTGAGGATGTTGTCGATTCTGCCGGAGGATTGCATGAGTTTATGAAATGGGATGGCCCTATTCTTACTGATAGTGGTGGGTTTCAAGTTTTTAGTTTAGCCAAGCCTAAGGATATTAGTGAGGAAGGTGTTCATTTTAAAAACCATTTAAATGGAGATAATTTATTATTAACCCCTGAAAAAAGTATTGAGATTCAGAATAAATTGGATAGTGATATTGCAATGAGTTTTGATGAATGTATAGGGTGGCCCGCTTCGTATGAGTATTGTAAAGACAGTGTAGAAAGGACTTTAAGGTGGGCTAAAAGAGGAAAGGAAGTTCATAAGAACCAGCGACAATCTTTATTTGGTATTGTTCAGGGTGGAGAATATGAGGATTTGCGACGTCATTGTGTAGAGGAGCTTGTTAAAATGGATTTTGACGGGTATAGTATAGGAGGAACTTCTGTTGGAGAAGATAAACCCACTATGTACAGAATGGTTAGATATGGTACTAAGTATTTGCCTACTGATAAGGTTCGTTATTTAATGGGAGTTGGAGATCCAATCGATATTATTGAAAATGTTTGTCGCGGTATAGATATATTTGATTGCGTTAGTCCAACTAGATTGGCTCGTCATGGCCATTATTATACACGTTTTGGTAAAATGAATATTAAAAATTCAAAGAATAAAAATGATTTTTCGGTCTTGGATAGTGACTGCGATTGTTATACTTGTAAAAAGGGTTATTCTAAAGCCTATATTAGGCATTTAATTGTTAGCCAAGAAACGCTTGGAGCTAGGCTTCTTTCTATTCACAATATTAGATATTTAATTCGTCTTACTGAAGAGATTAGAAACGCTATTAAAAATGATAGATTGTTAGAATATAGAACCGAGTTTATTAAAAACTATTATGGTGATAAAGGCTTACCATATAAAGAAAATTGGGATGAGTTTAAAAAGTGATAAAATATTTTTCTTTTCCCTTTTTTCTTATCTAAAATTGTTATATAATTATTATTGAGGGGATAAATGGTGACAAATATCAAAGATTTTAATGATTATAATGATTTAAAAAACCTGGTTTATCCTGCCTTGACATCTAAGGTTAAAGAGTTGAAATGTTTTGGTTATGATTTTATCAATCAAGATGACGTATGGGATTTGTTGTATGAGCTTGTTTGGAGTGGAAGAAGAGGGGTAGCTCTTTGTGATGTCGTTAATGATATATTAAATTTTAATAACGAAAAGTTATATAAAAAGTTTATTGAGAAAAAGATGAATAATGATGAAGTTAAAGATGAAGTGGGGGTGGTATAGTGAGCTCTAATATTACTTTTGATGAATTATATGATAAGGCTAAGAAGCTCTATAAAAATCAAGATGAATTAGATATTATTAGTAAAGCCTATGATTTTGCTGCCATGAAGCACAAAGGGAAAAAAAGGTTGAGTGGCGATGATTATATTACGCACCCTTTGGAGGTTGCAAATATTTTAGTTGATTTAAATAGTGATTATATTACTATTGTTTGTGCTTTACTTCATGAGACTGTTAATCATACTGATACGGATATTAAAGAGATATATGATGCTTTTGGAGATGAAGTAGGAGATATTGTTAAAAGTATTAGCAAAATTAACCGCTTAGAATTGAGAGATAATCAGGACTCGTCGGCTGCTTATTTGCGTAAAATTTTAGTTGGACTTTCTGAAGATGTAAGAGTTTTGTTTATTAAGCTGGCTGATAGATTACATAATATGAGAACCTTGGATTTTCTTCCGCCAGAAGATCAGAAGGCTAAGGCAAATGAGACAGAAACGGTATTAATTCCTATTGCTCATAGGCTTGGAATTAACAGTATTAAAAGCGAGCTTGAAGATTGGTGTTTAAAATATACTAAACCAGATGTATATAATGACATTGTTACACGTTTGGAAGCTTCTAGAGAAGAACTAAATGAATTGTTAAACGATATGAAGAATAGTATTTCTGAGATACTAACTGAAAATGGAATAGAGTTTAAGATAAAGGGTCGTGTTAAATCTATTCATAGTCTGTATAATAAAATGAGTAATGGAAAACGCTGGGGAGATATTTATGATATATTAGCTCTTAGGGTTTTTGTTAATACTGAGCAAGAGTGTTATTTAGCTATTGGGCTTATTCATAGTAAATATAGACCTATGCCTGGTAGATTTAAAGACTATGTTGCTAATCCTAAAGAGAATATGTATCAGAGTTTGCATACTACTGTTTTTGGTGAAGGCGGGCATCTTTTTGAGATTCAGGTTAGAACTTATGAAATGGATGAGATTGCTGAAAAGGGTATAGCTTCTCATTGGTCTTATAAAGAAAAAGGGTCTGTTAAGATTCAAAGTATGATGGAAAAGAAACTTGAACTATTTAGAAATGCTATTGAAACAAGTAATGAAATGAAATCTGATAAGGATTTTGTTTCTAATTTGAATAGTGAGTTTTTATCTGACTTAATATATTGTTATACTCCTAAAGGAGATGTGTTGGAGCTACCTAAAGGGGCTACGCCAATTGATTTTGCTTATCGTATTCATAGCGGTGTTGGCGATAGGACTGTTGGGGCTTTTGTTAATAATCAGATTGTTCCTCTTGATTATGAATTAGAAGATGGAGATATCGTTAAGATTAATACCTCAAAGGAGCCTAATCCTAAGAAGGCTTGGCTCCATTTTGTTAAAACCAGTCAAGCTAAAAGCAAAATTAAGTCTTATTTTAGTAAAAGAGACAAGGCTAATTATATTAAACTTGGCAAAGAAATGTTAGATAAAGAAATTAGGAAAAGACATTTGGCGTTTAATGAAGTTCTATCTGATGAGAATGTTGAAAAAATATTAAAAGATACTAAGTTGGAAAATTGGGATGATGTTTTATTAGCTATTGGTTCTTTAAGGTTTACTGCTGGTTATGTTATTGAGT
This sequence comes from uncultured Erysipelotrichaceae bacterium, assembly GCA_902800945.1. Taxonomy (GTDB): domain Bacteria; phylum Bacillota_I; class Bacilli_A; order RF39; family UBA660; genus Coprovivens. The sequence continues at coordinate 7,950 of CADCFX010000025.1, forward strand.
TAATTTATGGGGATAAAAGAGATGTAATGGATGTTTATCTTGATAGGGTTTCTAATTATGTAACTCATTTAGCTAAGGAGAATAAAGGGGATATTATTGTGGCTGGCGCTAGTGGTTTATTAGTTCATATTGCTAAGTGCTGTAAACCTGTTAAAGGTGATGATATAGTAGGTTATATAACTAAAGGCGAGGGTGTTATAGTACATAAAAAGGATTGCCCTAATATCCAAACCGCCGAAAGAATTATTGATGTCGCTTGGAATATGGATTCTGATATTTCTTATGATACTAACTTAGTTATTAGGGTTTTGGATAAAAAGAATAGATTGTTGGATATTGTAACGAAAGCTTCTTTTAGGGACGTATATTTAGATGGCATTTCTACTGAAACAGACGGATTGGAGACAGTTTATAAGGTTATTGTTAAAACTAAGAACTTAGAAAGTTTGAATAATTTTATTAACGATATTAAGTCTTTTCCTTTTGTTACAGAGGTTACGAGAAGGGGCGATTAATATGCGAGTTGTTGTACAGAAAGTTAAGTATAGTAGCGTTTCTGTTGAGGGAAAACTTGTTAATGAAATTCAAAAGGGGTTGAATGTACTTGTTGGGTTTACTGCTGGGGACTCGAGTAAAGAAATTGATTATTTGGTTAACAAGGTTTTGAATCTCCGTATTTTTGAAGATGATAATGGTGTTATGAATAAAAGTGTTCAAGATGTAGGGGGCAATATACTTCTTATTAGCCAATTTACTTTGTATGGGGATGCTAGTAAAGGGAATAGACCTTCGTATATTAAAGCTCTAGGTGGAAAAGAGGCGGAGCCTTTGTATGATGAAATGGCTTTAAAATTGAACAGGATTATACCGACATATAAGGGCGTTTTTGGGGCAGATATGGAAGTTGTTATTAATAATGATGGCCCTACAACAATAATAATAGATTCTAAATAAAAGGGATGTTTATATATGAAGAAAATGATGTTTGTTTTTGGTTTTTGGATTGTTTTAGCATTAGGGTTATTCTTAGGATTTAATACGTATACGGAAAAGTCTTATGGACTTGTTAATACCGCTAAGCTTGAGAGTGTTGATGTTAATTCTGAGGAGATTAAAAATATTGTAAGTGTTTTGTCCGTTTCAGATTATTTGAGGAATGGGTATATGCAAGCTGATACTCTTAATGATGAAACTGTTTTTAAACAAATATTATTGTCTTTGAATGAAAATGATTATAAAGAATTGAATATACATCCCACTAAGATAATGTGTCAGATTAAGGGAAACCTGTGGTTTATTTCGTCTGATGTTTGCAAGGTTAGAGTTATTGATTCTGAAGTAATTAAAAATTACGAAAAAAAGTTATTTAATATTGAAAAGGATTTAAATATTGAAGAGATATCTTTTCAAGGCTATCATTGTAAATTTAATAAGAAATACTATTGTCATATGACTTCTTATGCTAATAATAGTAAAGATTATTCTTTGGTTGATAAAGCTTTGAAGGGGAAAGACGAAATTGTTGTTTATGAATATTATTTGCATATTGATTATGGTAATGATGAGGTTTGCAAGAAGTATTATGGTGAAGAATTTTGTTTAGAAAAAAATGAAGAGTTTCCTGAGATTAGTACTAAGCTGATAAAGGAAGATGGGGTTTATTATAAACATATTTTCAAAAAGAATAGTTTAAATGAATATTACTTATATTCTAGTGACGTGGAATTATTATAATAATATGAAGATAAAAAGATTTATCTTCTATATTTTTTTGTGATAAAATATAGTGGGAGTGATGATAAATGTATAATGGGGTTACAAAATTACCACGAAAGAAACTTATAGAGATAATTATTCTAATAATTGTATTGTTATGGATTTTGTTATTTACTGTTAATTATTTTCGCTATACAAGGGATGAACCTCCTTTGTTTGCTATTCATTTTAAGAATACATGTGACGATGGAGTGGTTAATACTTATAGCTCATTTGGTTATACTTATAGAAAATATGAAAGTACTTCTTTAAATCAAACAGAGTTTGTTCCTTTTTGGATTCCTCAGAAGAAATGCGCTCTTACTTATGGTTTGCCTCAAACGTATAAAGATTATTCTATACCTAATAATCCGAAATATAAGCCTAATTATCGTGGCTTGGTATATTTGTATGTGGGAAGAACTAACCTTATTGGTGCTTATAAGTGTGTTAATTCGGAAGATAAATGTACTTTGGCTACTTCTGGGGTGGATGATTTTAATATTCAGAATGCAGATAAGTTGTTAGCGCTTTCATCTCAACCCAATATGGCTGTTGTTTATGATAGATATGGATTTATTGATGACTCTATTCAACAAGATGATAAAAAGAAAGATGGGCAATATGTTAGAACCATTTATTATTATGATGCTCGTAAAAATGTCATTATAGATCGTTTCGCGGATGTTAAGCATTCTTTATTTAACAAGTATAAGTATGGTATTGGTCATGATAATGACTACATTGTAAGAGATTATGATAGTAGGAAATGGGGATTGGTTCATTTTAATGAAGATGGAACATATGATAATATACTAGAGTTTGAATATGATTCAATTAATTATAATGTTGATACTGGTTTTTATATCTTAGGCAAAGATGATAAGTGGTCTGTGTATGATATTGATAATGATGCTTATATTATTAAGGATTATGAGGGCGTAATATACGATTTTTGGGAGAATAATAATATGTCTTATTATTATAAGACTGGTTCTAAAAATAAGTCTGAAGATGGCGAGGAGTATTATTCTTATGCTATTTATAAAGTTGATGGTGGTGTCTTGCTTGACGTTCCTAATGTAGCATCTGTTGTACATACGAAGAGTTTAATAATGTATTGGAAATATGATGATAATACTTTACATTTTATGGATTATGTACAAAATGATAGAGTACAACCTGTTCAATTGTATTTTAAAGAACTAGATAATGGTAATAACCATTTTAATCCTTCTTTTGAATATGATGTTGAAGAAGGTGGGGGAGATACTTACGTAATGTTAAAAGTTTTTAAGGAAAGAAAATTGGGAAGCAACTATTATCGTTACCGCGTTAATTCGGCGCACTGGAAATAGCAATTGACTTATAATAAAAATAATAGTATTATACTCTTAGATTTCTTGTTGAAGGAGTAGTATATTTGGTACTTAATTAGAGAGGAGCTTCGTGGGCTGAAAGAGTTCTTGAGGGATAATATATGAAAAACACTTCGTTTTATAACAAGACGCTTGATGGCGATATAAATTGAATGAGAGTACCTAGGTAAAGTAAGGTGGCACCGCGTAGTATTACGTCCTTACATTATCTAGGTTTTTTGTTTAAAGGATGGTGAAGATGGAAAAGATAATAAGTTTGGATGATTATGAAAGAAAAGATACTTTTCTTATGTTTCATAATAGAGATAATCCGTTTCTTTTTTTAACTGTTAAACTTGATATTACTAATATCGTTAATTATTGCAAGGGTAATAAACCTCATTATGCTACTATTAGTTATATTATTTGTAAAACTGTTAATGAGGTTGATAATTTTAAGTATAGATTTGTTGATGGTAAGATAGTTTATTATGATAATATCAACATTAGTTATACGCAAAAAACTAATAATGACATTGGTTTTTTCCAAACAGAATATATAGATGATTATAATAAATATATTAAGGAATATAAAAGAAGGGAAAAGGAATATTTCGATGGAATTAATAATATTGATGGAGGGCATGATCAAATATGGGTTTCTTGTGCTCCGTGGATGGATTTTACCAGCTTAATAGTACCTTATGATAAAAATATTACAATTCCTCAATTTATTTGGGGAAAATTCTTTAAAGAGAAGAAAAGGGTTTATACTCATTTAATGATTATGGCTCATCATGGATTTGTTGATGGCCAACATATAGGTGATTTTGTTAGTAGGTTAGAAAATAATATAAAAGGTTTTAATGTAGAGGGAGATGAATGATATGATTACAAAACCAAAAGGGACTTATGATATTTATGGTGATGAAGCAAAAAAATGGCAATATGTTTCTTCTGTGGTTGATGAGATGATGCTTAGATATAACTATGGCTTTATAAGAACACCTATCTTTGAGAGCATGGAGGTTTTTCATAGGGGTGTTGGTGATACTACTGATATAGTTACTAAAGAGACTTATGACTTTGTTGATAGAGGAGAAAGAAATATGACTTTGAGGCCAGAAGGTACTGCTGGTGTTGTTAGAAGTTATATTGAAAATAAAATGTATGGAAATGCCATTCAGCCTATTAAGTTGTATTATAATGGTACAATGTATAGGTACGAAAGGCCTCAGTCAGGAAGGGATAGAGAATTAACTCAATTTGGAGTAGAAGTATTAGGTTCTTCTGATCCAGCGATAGATGCAGAAGTAATTAGTATTCCGGTTAATATTTTTAAATTATTAGGTTTAAAAGGCGTAAAGGTTAATATTAATAGTTTAGGTGATAGTGAATCTAGAAATAATTATAGAGAAGCTTTAGTTAAGTATTTTAAGCCCAATATTAAATGCTTATGTGAAGATTGTCAGGAAAGACTAGAGAAGAATCCATTACGTATTTTGGATTGTAAATACGATGCTGATAATGAGATTATAAAAAATGCTCCAGTAATGTTAGATTATTTAAATGATGAGTCTAGGAATAGATTTGAAGATGTTCAAAACTATTTAGATGTATTAGATATAGAATATGAAGTTAATCCTAAGATAGTTAGAGGGCTAGATTATTATTGTCATACGGTTTTTGAGATTGAAGCAACCGTTAAGGATTTTGGGGCTAATAATGTTATTGCTGCTGGTGGTAGATATGATAGTTTAGTTTCTAATTTGGGTGGTCCTGAAACTCCGGGTATTGGGTTTGCTTGTGGTTTAGGAAGACTTGTTATGGCACTTGATAAGGAGAATATTATTTTGCCTATTCAAGATGAACTGGATGCATTTGTTCTATATGTTAATGATACCGAAAAAGAATACGCTATGGCTTTAACACAAGATTTAAGATTGCAAGGCTTTAGGGTTGAGACTGATTTGATGGAACGTAATTTAAAGGGCCAGTTTAAACAGGCAGATAGATTGAAAGCTAAGTATTTGATTATTCTTAATAATGAAGATTTGGTTGCTGGCGAGATACAAGTTAAGAATAATTTGACTAAAGAGACTGAAATGGTTAAAGAAGCCGAAATAGACGATTATTTAGATTTAAATTTGAGGTGATAAGATGGATGTGGTTGATTTATTTAAGAAGAGAAAAGATATAATTGGAAATACAGTAACTTTAGAGGGGTGGATTAGAAACCATCGTAAGCAAAAAGAATTTGGTTTTATTGATTTTAGTGATGGGACTTGTCAAGAACATTTACAAGTAGTGTATGATAAAGGATTATATAATTTTGATGATGTTAGTAAATTATTAGTTGGTTGTGCTCTTAGAGTAACAGGAGAGATTGTTAAGAGTGAAGGAGGGGGACAAGATATAGAACTTAAGGCTACTATAATAGAATTGCTTGGAGATTGTCCTGCTGATTATCCTTTACAACCTAAAAGACACACAAATGAATTTTTAAGAAGTATTGCTTATTTAAGACCTAGATCTAATTTATATCAAGCCGTATTTAGGGTTCGTAGTGTTACAGCTCAAGCTATTCATGAGTATTTTCAAAGCAATAATTATGTGTATGTTCATACACCACTTATTACTACTACTGATTGTGAAGGATCTGACCAAATGTTTAAAGTAACAACTTTAGATTTTAACAATTTACCTATTAAAGATAAAAAAGTTGATTTTTCGAAGGATTTATTTGGTAAGATGGCTTACATAACCGGTAGCGGTCAATTACATGGTGAAACATTTGCGATGGCTTTTAAGAAAATATATACTTTTGGTCCTACATTTAGAACTGAGAATTCTAATACAAAAACACACGCAAATGAATTCTGGATGATTGAACCTGAAATTGCTTTTTGTGATTTGAATGGTTTAATGGATATTGAAGAGGATATGCTAAAATATGTAGTCCAATATGTATTGGATAAATGTCCTGACGAAATTAATTTATGTGATAAGTTTGTTGAAAAGGGATTGAGAGAAAAACTAGAGAAACTGGTTAAATCTGATTTTACAAGAATTACTCATCACGATGTTGTTGATATTCTTAAAAAAGCTAAAAATAAATGGGAATTTGAACCTAGTTATGAAGCCGATATAGCAAAAGAACATGAAAAATATATTACTGAGTATTTTAATGGTCCAGTATTTATTACGGATTGGCCTAAAGATATTAAAGCTTGGTATATGAAAACTAATCCAGATGGAAAAACGGTTGCTGCTGTTGACTTAGAAGTACCTGGTGCTGGAGAATTAATGGGTGGATCACAAAGAGAAGATGATATGGATATTCTTCTTAAGAGAATGAAAGAAATGGATGTTAATGAAGAAGCAGTTGATTGGTATGTAAATTTAAGAAAATATGGAGGATGTTATCATTCTGGATTTGGAATGGGATTTGAAAGATTAATTATTTATTTAACAGGTGTAGAAAATATAAGGGATGTTATTCCTTATCCTAGAACACCTGGTAGTTGTGAATACTAGAGATTAGATTTTATAGATATTTGAAAGGAGGATTTATTATGAGAGCAAATATATATAGAACTCATCAATGTATTGAAATTGATAAAAGTATGCTTGGTCAACAAATAACCGTATGTGGTTGGGTTCAAAATATTAGAGATCATGGTGGTGTATTGTTTGTTGATTTAAGAGATAGTACAGATGTATTACAAGCTGTATCTAATGATGATTCTTTATTTGTTGGTCTTGCTAAAGAGTCAGTAGTTAGATTTAGTGGAATAATTCGTGAAAGAAGTGAGGACACTATTAATAATAATTTAAGAACTGGCGAAGTTGAATTATTAGTTAGTGAGATGGAAGTAATAAATCCATCCTTACACGAATTACCATTTGTGATTCAAAGTAGTAAACAATCAAATGAAGATGTAAGATTAAAATATCGTTATTTAGATATGCGTAATGATAGAGTTAAGGAGAATATAAAACTTAGAAGTGATGTTTTACATTATTTAAGAAATAAAATGTATGATATGGGATTTATGGAGGTACAAACACCAATACTTACTGCTTCTTCTCCAGAAGGAGCAAGGGATTTTGTCGTTCCTTCACGTAATTTTAAAGGAATGTTTTATGCTCTTCCTCAAGCACCACAAATATATAAAGAATTATTAATGGTGGGAGGAATAGATAAATATTTTCAAATTGCTCCATGTTTTAGAGATGAAGATGGTAGGGCTGATAGAACATTAGAATTCTATCAATTAGATTTAGAAATGAGTTTTGTTACAGAAGATGAAGTGTTAGAAATTGGTGAAGATATATTCTATGATACTTTTAGTAAATTTAGTAAAAAAGAAATTAGTTCTAAGCCTTTTAGAAGAATTTCTTATAAAGAATCAATGGATAGATATGGTACTGATAAACCTGATTTAAGAAACCCATTAATAATTGAAGATGCTACAGAAATACTAAAAGAAACTACTTTTGGGCCTTTTAAAAAATCATTTATTAAAGTAATTGTGGTAGATGATATTGGCGATAAACCTAATAGTTGGTTTAATGAGATAGTTGATTATGCTACTAGTATAGGTATGCCAGGAATAGGTTATCTTACATTACTTCAAGATGGTACTTTTAAAGGACCTATAGATAAGTTTTTATCAGATGAAGAAAGAGATAGTTTAATTAAAGAATTTAAAATGAAGGAAAATAGTGTTTTATTCTTTATAGCTAATAGAAGTTTAAAACAAGCTCAATATTATGCTGGTTTAATTAGAACAGAATTAGGTAGTAAACTAGATTTAATAGATAAGAATAGATTAGAATTTTGTATTATAAATGATTTTCCAATGTTTGAATGGGATGTAGAAAAAAGAAAATGGGAGTTTTGTCACAATCCTTTTAGTTTACCTAAAGATGGAATTAAAGCTTTTAATAAAGAAGATAAAAATGATATAATAGCCTATCAATTTGATTTTGTTTGTAATGGATGTGAAATGGCATCAGGAGCTATACGTAACCATGATTTAGATAGTTTGGCTAAAGGATTTGAAATAGTAGGATATACTAGAGATGAAGTAGAAGAAAGATTTAAATCAATATTTACTGCTTTTAAATATGGTTGTCCTCCTCATGGAGGTATGGCTCCAGGAATAGATAGAATATTGATGCTAATACAAGATGAACCTAATTTAAGAGAAGTACAGGCTTTTCCACCTAGTGCATCAGGAGCAGATTATATGATGGGAAGTCCTTCAGTACTTACTCCTAAACAATTAAAAGAATTAGGAATTAAGATAGAAATAGGAGTTGGTTAATATGTTTTTGGGTAATGTGACTGGTGGAGAAGCTATTAATTTTTTGTTTTATTTAGGATTTTTTATTACGATATTAAAACTTATTCCTTTATTATTTCCGGGCATTGCTATTTATATTGCTATTTCTTATAAGATAAAAAAAATTAATGCTTTGGATGGGAATAATTCTTCTTTACTGGTTTTAGTCCCCGCTTTAAGATGGCTTTTGTTATTAAAAAGAACTAATAAGTGTGCTTTATTGAAGACGGGATTTACTTTAGTTTATTTAATACGTATTGGGTATTTTATAGGCAAAGCTTATACTGTATGCGCTACTTCCGGTAATCTTTTAACAGGGTATTCGTTATATTATTATTTTTATTATTTATTTATAAGTTTTGTGACATTCTTTGTATTATGTTATTTATATGATAAATGTAAGAGGATAGATATTAATAAGCAATAGTATTATTGTTAAACAATAGTGATTTGTTATAATATTAGATGAGGTGAAATGATGAGTAGATTTACAAAAGAGATGGTTGATGATTTAGCTAATAAATTGTTGATTGGTCTTTCTGATGAAGAGAATAAACTAGTATTGGATGAGTTTGATGCGATTGATGCGAACATTGATTTAATTAATGAGATAGACGGTATTAGTGAAGTAGAGCCAATGACATATTGTTTAGATGAGGTGTTTGCTACTTTTAGAGAAGATATTGCTATTGAAAGCGCACCTATTGAGGATTTGTTACGTAATTGTGATGATACTGAAGATAGAGAAGTTGTTGTACCTAAAGTAGTAGGGGGTGAAGAATAATGAGTTATATGGATAAAAGTATTGAAGCATTACATGAGTTATTAGTGAGTGGTAAAGTTACTAGTGATGAATTAGTTAAAGAAGCTTTGAAAAAGACTCATGAATTGCAGGATAAGTGTAATGCTTTTGTTACTATATTGGATGATGCGAAGGGTGGAAAAGTAACTGATAATCTTCTTTCTGGTATACCATATGGATTAAAAGATAATTATAGCACAAAAGATATATTAAGCACTGGAGGATCTAATACTTTAAAGGATTATGTACCTTTCTTTAATGCTACAGCGGTAGATAAGTTAGATGCTGCTGGAGCTATTAAAATTAGCAAAACAGCAATGGATGAATTTGGTATGGGTGGTGACGGAACGACATGCCATATTGGAGTACAGAAAAATCCTTGGGACACAACAAGAATATGTGCTGGTTCGTCTTCTGGATCTGCTGCAGCTGTAGCAGCTGGTGTTTATCCATATTGTACTGGAAGTGATACTGGTGATTCTATTCGTAAACCAGCGGCTTTTTGTGGAATAGTTGGTTATAAACCTACTTATGGAATGATTAGTAGATATGGTTTATTTCCATTTGCATCATCTTTAGATCATTTAGGAGTATTAACTCGTAATGTAAGAGATGCGGCTATAGTGGTGGATGTTATGAAAGGACAAGATGATAAAGATATGACATCTTGGGATTCTAGTAAAATTCACTTGCTTAACGCTTTAGATGGTAAAGTAAAAGGAAAAAAGTTATGTTATGTAAAAGAGATTTGTAATATCGATAATTATCCTAATGCAAGCGAAGAACTAAAAGAGCATTTAGATAACTTTCATAATACTCTTGAGATTTGTAAAAGTTTAGGAATAGAAGTAGAAGAAGTATCAGTAGATAGAAAGTTGTTAAATGCTGTATTTAGTACATATAGGGTTATTCATAGTGCAGAAGCATCTAGTAATATGAGTAATCTTACGGGGATAGTATTTGGACCTAGAGGTGAAGGTAAAAACTATGTTGAAATGATGAAAGATCATCGTACGAAAGGTTTTTCTCCTTTAATTAAAAGACGTTTTGTAATAGGTTCTTATGTACTACAAAGGGAAAATCAAGATAGATATTTTAAAAATGCTCAAAGAGCAAGAAGATTAATTGTTGATACGTGGAAAGAATTATTTAAAAAATATGATGCAGTTATAGCTCCAGTAGGAATTGGCCCAGCTAAAAAGTTTGAAGACTTAAATATAGTTCATGATGATAATACAGTAGCATTAGATGAACATTTACAGGTGGGTAATTTTGGGGGATTCCCTTCAATAACTATACCTGATGGTTTTGTAACTAATTTGCCTGTAGGCGTTAATATAACTGGTAATTGTTATGAAGATGAAAAAGTATTAAATATTGCGTATGCCTTAGAAAATGCTATGAATTATAAGAATCAAATTGCTAAGGAGGTAAAACATGACTAAGTATTTAGCTAAAATAGGGTTGGAGATACATTGTGAGATGAGTGAAACTAATTCTAAAGTATTTAGTAAAGCTCGTAATAGTTACTCAGAGATACCTAATAGTAATGTTGTAGCCTTAGATATGGGGTTTCCTGGCACTTTACCAGCTGTTAATAAAGAAGCTGTTAAATTAGCTTTAACAGCTAGTATTCTACTTGGATGTAAGCAACCAGAATATATGAAGTTTGAACGTAAAAACTATTATTATCCTGATTTACCTAAAGGTTATCAGATTACTCAAGAAACTAAGCCTAATCCAGTAGGAATATATGGTGAGGTTGAATATGAGTGTAATGGAGAAATAAAAGTATGTCATATAGATAATATTCACCTAGAAGAAGATGCCGCTTCTTTGGATCATTTCTATTCAACTTCAAATATTGATTATAATAGAGCTGGTGTACCTTTGTTAGAGTTAGTTACTGCCCCTGATTTTCATTCTTCTGATGAAGCAGTAGCTTTCCTTGAACATATGTGTTCTGTATATAGATATGCTGGGATTTCAGAAGCTGATAGTCGAAGAGGGCAAATAAAGGCTGATGTTAATGTATCGATAATGGATGCTTCTTTGGATGAGAGTGACCCTAAGAACTGGGGAATAAAAGTAGAGATGAAGAATGTTAACTCTTTTGGTGGAATTAAAGGTGCAATTGATTATGAGATTCAAAGACAAATAGACGCTAAAGAGAATGGCACTTATGATAAAGAGGTTTTTCAGCAGACAAGAAGATGGGATGAAGAAACAGGTACTACTATTTTTATGAGAAGTAAAGCAGACGCGATTGATTATAAATACTTTGTAGAACCTAATATTCCTCCTATTAAGATATCTAAAGAATGGATTGAAGAAATAAAGGCTTCTTTACCCGAGTTAGCGATGGATAGGAAGAAGAAATATATTAATGAATATGGACTTAGTGCCTATGATGCTGGAGTTTTAGTAAAAGATAAGAATATATCTGATTACTTTGAAGAGTGTGTTAAACTTGGTATTGATGCGAAGAGCGCTAGTAACTGGGTTACAGTTAATATAATAGGTGAACTTAATAAAGAAGGAATTAGTATTAATGATTTCTATCTAACTCCAGATATGTTGAAGCAGATTATAGACGGCATAAATAGTGGTATGTTATCTTCTAAACAGGCGAAAGAAGTATTTTCTAAATCTTTAGATGAGAGAAAGGAACCTAAGAATTTTATTTCTAAAGATAATGCTCAGATTAGTGATGAAGGGGAATTAACTACTTTAATCATTAAAATATTAGATGAAAACCCAAGTCAAATTGAGCTATATAAAGGTGGCAGAGATAACTTATTTGATTATTTTGTTGGCCAAGTAATGAAAAATACTAGAGGTAAAGCTAATCCTGTAATGACTAAAGAAATACTTCATAGAGAATTAGATAAAAGATAGTTTTGACTATCTTTTTATTTGATTGTAAAAGTGGTATAATTTTTGACGTACATGTTTGAGGTGATTTTGTGAAAGAACTTAATGTCAAAAGAAATTCTTTTATTGTGCTATTTCTTACTTGTTTATTATTATTTTTAATTCTTAGAAAAGATTTTAAAGAAGTAATTGAGGATTTAATAAATACAAATTACTTATTATTATTTGTTGCAATTATAGTTTATTTTATTTCATATATATGTGATGCCTTGTCATATTATTTTATTGTTAAACAGTACCAAAATGATTATACTATTCCAAAAGCATTACGCCTTAATATTTTAACTCATTTTTTTAATGGGATTACTCCGCTTGCTAGCGGGGGACAGCCAATGCAGTTATATGTTTTGCATAAAGATAAGGTTAAGTTGAGTGATGCTTCAACTTGTGTTATACAGTTTTATATGGTATATCAGATTGCTTTGATGCTTGTTGGGGCTATATGTTTGGCTTATAGTATTCCGCTTGGGTTTATAGAATCTAGTCCTTTGGCTTTTTATATGTATATCATTGGTTTTGTAATTAATGTTGCTATTTTATTTTTTTTGATTTTCGTTAGTTTTAATAAAAAATTTAACAAAGCTGTTGTTAATTTTGTTATAAATGTTTTAGCCAAAATTCGTGTTGTAAAGGATGTTTCGGGAACTAAAGCTAAATGGAATGATAATTGTGATGGGTTTTATGAATCTGGTCAACTTATGAAGAAAAATAAAAAGATATTGTTAAGATGTGTTTTGTTGCAGGTTATACAAGTATTATTATTGTTTTCTATACCTTATTTTGTGTGCTTAGCTACTGGAGTTAAACATAATTTAACTATTTTAAGTTCTGTTGCTATATCTTCTTTTATTACTATTTGTAGTTGTTATTTTCCTATACCAGGCGCTACTGGTGGTATAGAATATGGATTTGTTAGTTTTTTCGGAAGATTTATTGTTTCGAGTATTAGGGTGGTACTTATTATTTGGAGATTTATTACTTATATTCTACCGGTTATTATAGGTGGTATAGTATTTAATATTAGAGAGAAAAATTAGAATTTCTCTCTTTTTTTTGTGTTATAATATTTTTGACGATTTGATTATGAAAATAGTTTTTTTAAAAATAGATATGAGGTTAAAAGATGGAGTACTTAGATATATATGATGAAGAAGGTAATTACTTAGGTAAAGAAGATAGAAATGTTTTTTTTCAAATAAGGAAGGACGAGCCGAAGCTATATACTACTGCTTCTGGTCATGTTAAAGCGGGAGAAACTATTAAAGAAGCATTCGGTAGGGAAGTAAAAGAAGAAACAGGAGCTGACATAAAGTATAATGATGCGATATTAGTTGGAGTTTTTAAATGGATTTTTGATAACACCCAGAAAGATGGCAGTGTATTTCGAGATAGAGCTTTTTCTAATGTTTACGTATGTGAATTTGATGGTAGTTTAGAAGAGTTTGATTATGATGAAAAAGAAAATGCTGGTTTAGTGAAGATTAATGCTAAAGAAGCTTTAGAATTATTAAGCAATGAAAAGGGTAGTATAAAGGGAGTTAAGATTATTAAGGAGGATGGTATTATAAAGATTATTTATTCTGATATATATTTTGAAGATTTTTTGATTAATAATGGTGAAACCGGTGTCCAAAAATATGGGCATATTCTTAATAAGGTTATTGATTTAACTGCTAATAATTGATATATTTTGTTTGATTTGTTTATTTCTGAATATTGTGATATTATTAGCTAGGCGAGGAGCTGATCTTTTATGGATGATAATCAATGTAAAGCAATTTTAGACGGTATTAACGAGATAATAGGACATACTTTTTCTACAACAAAGAAGTCTGCGAGTGAGTTGGAAAAGATAGGGACTCAAACATTGGGTATGCAAGGTACTAATGTGGCTTATTATTCTACGCTTTCTTTGCTTTGCTTTTTAATGCCTTCTTCTATGTTATCTAGTGAAATGCTTTCATCTATTACTAATGCCGTACCTGCACCTTTTGCTGCAGCCACGATTGTGGCTTCTTCTGTTGGGCTAGGGTTATTGTGTAATCATTTTATTGTTAATAAAAAGGGTAGTGCTAGAAGAAAACAAACAGATATTAGAGAGGCGGAAATTAGGAATAGAATTATTATTGCGAAGAATGAAATTATTAGAAATGCTTGCTTTAGTGCGGAGGCTATTTTAAAAGCTTCTCAAGAAGCTGAGTACGAACAGGGAATTCAAGTTAAAACTATAGCAAGTAGTACTAGGTCGTATGAAGAAACGCTTTCGCATTATAAAGAAACTGAATTTTTGCTGCGAAGAATAATTGCTGATTTTGATATCCTAGCGACTAAAAAGGTATTGCTTAATGAGTTTTCATCGGTATTAGAAGCTTCTGATTCACCAATCGTTCTTGCTGAAGGCTTTACTTCTGTTGGCTTTTTGACTGGAGCATATCTTTCATTGTTATATTATTCTTGCGTTTATTATATTTGTTCTGGCCATATTGATTTTTCTTCTGCGAATTTGCCCGTTTTATCTGCGTTAACTGTGGGTACTGCAGGCGGAGGATTTTTAGAATTTTTAAAATATAAAAATAATTATGATATTTTTACTAAATTTAATTTATCGCTGGGGGATAGTTCTTTTCCGGAGCATGTTGATAGTGCTTGCTTAGCATTGGAGAAAGAGCAGTTGAGTAAGGATATTGACGGTAGGTCTTATCAGTTTGCTCAAACTATCATTGCTTATTTTGATTTAAAGAGGCAGCTTGAATTATTTGCGGAATGCGATAAGAAGCCGACTGACGATGATTCTGTTATTCTTTCGCTTCTTTTGAAAAACGATGAAAGTTAATATTAATTTTATATGATCTGTTATTTTGTTTAAAATTTACATTATTTGTGATATATTATTTTTGAGGTGGATTTTTATGAAAGACTATAATGGTTCTGGGAGTTCCAGTGATAACCTCACTGTTGCTTCTCGCGGGTTGCAACAGGCTATTGAGGCTCTTTATTGTGAGTTAGGGAAGCTTGTGTACGGTGAAGTAACGGTTAATGATGATACTGTCTTTATCTCTAGAGATGGATTGCCGGCAATTCCGATTGGGAAGTATTCTCCTGATTTAGTTGCTGAAATTAATGAGAATAATGCAACAGCAAATGCTCTTAAGGAACGTATTAGTAATATTAAATCTTTAATTAATTATGAAGAAATTCAGCTTTCTGAAGACTGCCGTGTTTGTGCAACATATGCTAAAACCCATTTGGTTGATATGATTTATTGCCAAGCTATTTTAGAGGGTGTCAAGACTAATTTTCTTGATACCAAAAGTATTATTGAGAATGATGTTATTTCCAATATGCGTTATGGTGATGCTGTTTTATTGTTTAATTTGAAAAGAGCTTGGAATTTTTTGCTTGATAGGGGGACTCTTTCGTGGCCAACAACTTTTTCTCTTTTACAGCAGTTAAATAAGAAAATTGGAGAAGATATTTTTTATGACGGCGGTGTTGTAAGAAGTATCCCTGTTACAATTGATGGCACAAGTTATGTTCCTCCCGTTCCTGTTGAGGCCGCTTCTAGAGCGGATTTTAATGACTTATTGTCTTCTGATAGACCATTTCTTGATAAAGCGGTAGACCTTTTATTGTTTGTAATGAAACAACAGCTCTTTGTTGATGGAAATAAGCGATGTGCAGTTTTGATAGCCAATCATTTCTTGATTTCTAATGGGGATGGCGTGCTTCTTATTCCTGAAGATAAAAATGATGAGTTTAAAAGCCTTTTGCTTTCTTATTATGAAGGAACTAGTGATGCTGTTAAGGATTTTCTTAAAGGCGAATGCTTTGTTCCCCGTTCTGAAATGGCTGTATCAACTATTGTCAAATCTTATTAATCTTTATATGTTGATTTGAGAGATATACTATATTCTTTAGTTATACATTTTATTAGTTTTTGTGGTGTTTGGTCTTGCAATTTTTTATAGGAGTATGTTATGAAGTTATTGGTTGGTACAAAGAACCCAGGGAAGTTGGAAGGGGTTAAAGAAGCTATACTAGTTTATTATTCTGATGTGGTGATTGACGGCTGCGATGCTGAATCAGGTGTTAGTGATCAGCCCGTTAATGACGAAACATTAGTTGGGGCTAGAAATAGAGCGAAAGAAGCTTTAAATTATTCCCTTCGGAATGGTTTACAATATGATTTATTTGTTGGTATAGAAGAGGGAATAGTTGAGTTATATGGCAAGTGGTTTAATGCTAATATTGCCGTTGTTTTGGATCCTAATGGTAATGAATATATTGGGCTAGGGCCTTTGCTTCCAATTCCGAATTTTTATTTAGATGATATTAAAGCGAGTGGTTTGGGGCATGTTATGAATAAAATGTTTGATAAACAAAGTCTTAACATTGGATTAGGCGATATATATAATTTAACTAATAATTCTGTTAGTCGCATTCATGTTACTAAAGAATCGGTAATTATGGCATTAACGAGCTTTTATAATTCTAATTGGAGATAATAAAAGGAATTAATGATTTCATTAATTCTTTTTCTATTTATTCGGCTTTATTTATGCTATAATAGTTATTGATAATAAAGAGGTGTTGCTATGTTTGGTAAGATAAAGTTTATTGCGGAGAATACTGCTCATGTTGAGACTGCTGCCACTGCAGAACAGATGGGAGATTTGATGAATGTTCATGTCGTGTTTGAGGCGTCTGATCAACAAATATTGGGAGAGGTAGAAGAAGTTAATGATGGTATCATTAAGATTCGGTTTCTTGGTGAGTTCCATGATGGCAAATATGTTTCAGGTGTTATTAGAAAACCAGTTTTGTCTAGTACAATTCGAACTATAAATGATCAAGAATTAAGAGCTATTGTTGGGGTATATGATGAAACTACATTTAAGGTTGGTACTAGTTCTATTTATAAAGGTTATGAAGTGTGTGCTGATATTAACAATTTGTTTGCTAACCATATGGCTGTTTTTGGTAATACTGGTTCTGGTAAGTCTTGTGGTGTGGCTAGAATAGTTCAAAATATTTTCGCTAATCCTAAACTTATTTCTTATAATGCTAATATATTTATTTTTGATGCTTATGGTGAATATAAAACTGCTTTTGCTAATTTAAATCAATATAATCCTAATTATTCTTATAAGTTTATTACTACTAATTTACAGGATGAAACTGATTATGAATTACATATACCATTTCATTTATGTAGTTTAGATGATTTAACGATTATGTTGCAAGCTGATAAACATAGTCAAATACCTATTTTAGAGAGAGCATTAAAGCTTACAAGAATATTTAGTAAAAATGATCAACAGGCAGAGGAATATAAGAATCATTTAATTGCGAAGGCTTTAATGGCGATATTATATAGTAATCAGATTACGGCTAATAAGAAGAATCAAATATTTAAAGTTTTAGAGGTTTGTCATACGGCTGATTTTGACTTTGACAGTACTATTCAGGGGTTAGGATATACTAGAAGTTTATCTGAGTGTTTTGAAATTGATAGTAATGGTAATTTTGGTGAGTCAGTTCTTATTACGGAGTATATATTAAAACACATTAATGAGGATTTGGAAATGATAGAAGAGCCAATTAATGCTTTTTATTCTATGAAGGACTATGCACAAGCTTTGGAGTTTACTTTAATTAGTGAAGGATTTCAAGATAATGATCAGTTATATGATGATTCAATGCTTTTAAAAGTTAGGTTACAAGCTATTATGAATAGTAAGATTGCCAATGTATATAAGAGTGATCAGTATATATCTATGGATAGTTATGTTTCGA
Organism: uncultured Erysipelotrichaceae bacterium; assembly: GCA_902800945.1. GTDB lineage: Bacteria > Bacillota_I > Bacilli_A > RF39 > UBA660 > Coprovivens. The sequence goes on from CADCFX010000025.1 coordinate 25,946, forward strand.
GTTTGGTTATGAATAAAACAACTAAGGCACAGGTTATTAATATTAATTTAGAAGATATAGATGATACACAGGCCAAAATAATTGTTAAGATAATGGCTAGAATGTTTTTTGATTTTGCTAAATCTAGAAAACAGAGAGCTAAGATGCCTTTTCATTTATTTTTAGAAGAGGCGCATAGATATGTTATGAAGGATGCTGATGTTTTCCTAATAGGATATAATATATTTGATCGTATTGCTAAAGAGGGTCGTAAGTACGGGGTTTTATTAAATATTATTTCGCAGAGGCCAGTAGAAATATCTGAAACTGTTATTGCCCAATGTAGTAATTTCTTGATATTTAAGATGACACATCCTAGAGATATTGAATATATTAGAACTATGCTTCCTAATATTTCTGCTGATGTAATAGAGAAACAAAAGATTTTACAACCAGGTAATTGTGTAGGGTTTGGGGGAGCATTTAAATTGCCTATGGTTATTAAGATGGAAATGCCTAATCCGGCTCCTAATAGTAATTCGTGTGATGTTAATAATTGCTGGAAGATTCAGGATATGAGTAAAGCTATTGGGGAGAGCAGTATAAATGGACAGGGGACTGGTGGCAGTGATTCTTTTGTAGAGGGTGAAGGTACTGGAACGCCAAGTCAGATGACTAGTAATGTTACAGCAATGGGGCAGCCGCAGATTAGTAATACTCCAGTTAACCCAGCTTTGGTTGGATTAGCACCAGTAGGGGTTGTTAATCAAGGATAATTATGAAGAGCTTTGGCTCTTTTTCTTTATTTCTGTTTACAAATGGTTTTTGTGATGTTATAATTGAGGTACCTAAGAATAAGTCTTACTTTTAATAAAAACCGAGTAAGTGATGTATAAGGGAGTCTAATTGATTTATTGTGTTGAAGACCTTTGCCTTCTTTGAAAGGACATTTAAGTAGGGATCCTAATATAAGTCATGTGACACCCACCTGTGGAGAGCAGGTTTTTTATCACATGTAAGTCCTTCTTAGGTTTTTAATTGTTTTAATATAGGGGTGTTGTTATGTATGAAAGGATTCTTAGAATACTGTCTTTAGAAGAATTGGATTTAATACAGAATAAAAAGATTCTAATAGTTGGTCTTGGTGGGGTAGGTGGAGCAGCTTTTGAGGCTTTGGTTAGAACTGGTATTAAAAGTATTACGGTTATTGACAATGATGAATTCGAAATAAGCAATCTTAATAGACAACTTTTATCTACTAGGTCTTATATAGGTAAGAATAAAGCTTTTTCAGCTTATATGATGGCTAAAGATATTAATCCTGATGTTTTAGTCGATTATAAAGAAATGTTTCTAGATGAATCTAATATTGACGATTTAAATATCGGTCACTATGATTATGTTTTGGATTGTTGTGATTCTGTTAATACTAAGGTTGCTCTTATTGAAAAATGTGTTCACTTTGGAGTTAAAATAATCGCTTCTATGGGCACTGGAAATAGACTTGATCCTACTAAGCTAATAATAACAGATATTTGGAGAACTAATTATGATCCTTTAGCTAAGAAGATAAGGTCTTTGCTTAGAAAGAGGAATATTAATTCTAAAATTATGGTTGTTACAAGTACGGAAATCCCTCGGAAATCTAGTGATGGGGTTGGGTCTTTAGCTTTTGTTCCAAATTGTGCAGGATTTTTTATGGCAAGTTTTGTAATTAATGATATAATATAAGTGGGAATGGTGTTTATGGATGAGGAAAAGGTAGAGAAGAATAATCTTGACGAAATTATGAAAGATAGTACGTTAAATAATCCGGAATTGACTTTTTGCGAAAAGACTACTTATTTAGATTTTTTGTTGTCTAATGCGCAAACGGAGGAAGAAAAGGATGAGATTAAAAAGACTATTAATGAATTCTTAGAGATTTCGAAGGAAGACGATACTGAAGTTGTTATTGAGGAAGCTGATAAAGATGTCGACGAAGTAGAAATTGAAAAAATTGAAGAAATTGGTTCAGAGGATGACTTAGATGAAGAAGATTCTTCTGAAGATGAGGAAGATGATTTGGAAGATTAAAAAAGTAGAATAACACTTATTCTACTTTTTATTTATGAGAAATTCTCCTAGTTTATTTGGATTTTTCCCATTCATTACAATATCATATATTAAATCAATTATAGGCATTTTAATTCTTTTTTTCTTAACTAATTTATAAATACTCTTTAGAGTATAATAGCCTTCTACTGTATTTGAATTAAGATATTCGGCGATTTGTTTTTTGTTATTTGTTGCTACTACTTGCCCAAAACTAAAATTTCTGCTTTTTGTGGATGTACATGTTAGTAAAAGATCTCCAACTCCGGCAAATGATAGAATTGTTTTGGGGTTGCCACCAAGCTTTGAAATCAGCGCTTTTATATCGTGAAGACTTTCTGTTATTAGAAAACTTCTTGTTGATTCTGGATATCCTAGTCCGTCTAGGATTCCAGAAGCTACAGCTATAACATTTTTTATACTGCCACATATCTGTAAACCAATTAGATCGTTTGTTTCTCTAAGTTTTAATGTATCGTTTGATAACACTTCTTTTATTTTTTTTATTGTTTTTTTACTTTTACTAGCGATTGACAAACCAATCGGATTAGTTCCTATCATATCTATTGCGAATGATGGACCGCTTATGTTGGCGATTTTCTTTGTTTTTAAAGTATTATAGGCAATATCGCTTAAAAATTCACACTTATTGTTGTCTATTCCTTTTGATGCTATACATATTATTTGCTCTTTTGTGACTATTTCTTTTATATCTTGGCAAACTTTACCTACGTAAGCCGCTGCTGGGACTAAGAATACTATTTCTGAACCTTTTATGGCCTCTTCATAATCCGTTGTTAATTTTATTTCTTTTGGCATATCATGGTCCTTTATTGTACCTGTTATTCTTCCATTTTTTAAGTATTCTTTGTATCTTTCTTCAGATTCGGTCCACATTATAATGTTTTTGTTATTCTTATAAACTTGTTCTGCTATTGCGCTACTGTAGGCGCCTGTTCCTATTATTGCTATTTTCATTTTTTTTCACCTGTCATTTCTTTATGCAATTTATTTAAATTTTGTTCATATTTATTATTGTTTGGCTGATAATATTTTTTGTTTTTAATATTATCTGGTAAATATTGTTGCTTTACCCAAGAGTTTGGATAATTATGGGGATATTTGTATAGGGGAGAGTTTGTTTTTAAGTGGATTGGTAAGTTTCCAACATCTCCGTTTTCTATATCCTTTATTGCATCATCTAGGGCTATATGAGCGCTATTGCTTTTGGGACTTAAAGCCATTTCTGCTACTATTGTTCCCAAAGGTATTCTTGCTTCTGGTAGTCCAACCATTTCAGCTGCATTAATTGCAGCCATAAGTTTTGGCCCCATTGCAGGATTTGCTAAGCCGATGTCTTCATATACTATGACACTTAATCTACGATATATGCTGTCTAAATCTCCTTCGGTTATTAATCTAGCGAGGTAATGGAGTGAGGCGTTTACATCTGATCCGCGAATTGATTTTTGTAATCCAGATAGTACGTCATAATGCCCATCTTCGCCAGAGTCTGAGAAAAATATCGCTTTTGGATTAATGTTTTCTATAATTTCTTTTGTTATGTGTTTTTTATTTGAACCATAATATGCTAGCTCTAGGATATTTATTGCATTTCTTAAATCTCCTGATGATAATTTTGCTATTATGTTTTTTGCTTCATCGTCAACTTTGATTCCATTCAGATGCTTTGTTGCTCTTTCTATTCCTTGGATTATTTCGTCGGTAGTTAATTCTTTTAGTTCAAATATTTGACAACGACTTCTAATTGCTGGATTTATTTTATGGTAAGGATTTGATGTTGTCATTCCTATTAATATAATTAAACCGCTTTCTATGTATGGTAGTAATAAATCTTGCTTATCTTTATTTAAACGATGTATTTCGTCCATTATTACTATCATTTCGCCTTCCATTTTAGCTTCTTCTATGACTATATCAAAATCTTGTTTATTGTTTATTGTAGCATTTAATAGGCGAAATGGCTTGTTTAAACTATTGGCGATTGCTGTAGCTATAGAAGTTTTTCCTATTCCTGGTTTACCATAAAGTATCATACTTACTAAATGATTATTTTCTACAAGATTTCGTATTATTTTATTATTTCCTACTAGGTGTTGCTGCCCAATTATTTCATCTAGGTTTTTAGGCCTTAGTTTGTCGGCCAAAATTTCCATATCATCACCTCGTATTTGTTCTATTATATCATTATATACTAATATTATAATAGACTTTTTGTTAAAAAAAGATTATAATTTTATTAGGGTAGGGATGTGCCATGAATGGGGAATATACCCAAAGTAGTTATATTTCAAAATATATTAATCATTTACAATATGAAAGAGGCCTTAGTGATAATACTGTTGCTAGTTATTCTTATGACTTAAAAGATTTTGATGTCTTTTTTGGTGGTCGTTTGTTAGCGCTAGAGTATGAAGATATTCAAAAATATTTGGAATCTAAGGGTGACTTAAGTAGTAGGAGTGTTGCCCATCATGTAACTGTTCTTACTTCTTTTTATAATTTTTTGGTTAATGAAAAAATTATTGATAGTAATCCCTGTGAAAATATTATTAGTGCTAAACTTCCTAAAAAATTGCCTGTATATTTAACTGAAGAGGAAGTAAACAGACTGTTGGATATTTCTTTGGTTACTGAATATGATTATCGTAACAAGGCGATGCTGGAGCTTCTTTATGCTACTGGCCTTAGAATATCGGAATTGATTAATTTGCGTGTTAATGATGTGAGTTTTGATGAATGTTTAGTAAGAGTTTTTGGGAAGGGGAAAAAAGAAAGAATTGTTCCTGTTGCTGATGTAGCTTTGAAATATTTAAGAATATATATTCAGTCTTACAGGGAATTAATCTTACGTGATTCTATTTCAGATTTTATTTTTATTAGTAATAGTAAGAAAAAAATATCCAGACAAGGTTTTTTTAAAATTTTAAAAAAAGAAGCGGCTAGGGCTGGAATTGAAAAAGAAGTATCTCCCCATGTGCTTAGACATTCATTTGCTACACATTTATTAAGTCATGGCGCTAATTTGAGGGTTATACAAGAATTATTAGGGCATGAGGATATTTCCACTACCGAAATATATGCTCATTTAGTTAATGAAAAACTTAAAGATGATTATACATATCATCCTAGAAATAAGAAAGGTGAATCGTATGAAGAATAAATTAATTACACTTGCGATTATGATTGTTTTGGGAGTAGGGGCTTTCTTTATTGGAAGAAGCTATTATTATAACAATATTTATAATTATACGAGAATTATTAATGATTCTTTAGAAAATTTTTATGTTAGTTGGCAGACTAGTGACCTTGATCCGATTAGTGTCGTTTTAGATAAGTATAAGGAAAATGATTCAAAACTTCTTGATGTACAGAATAAAATTTATAATAATCTAGACGGTTGGATTGATTATTTAGATGGTAAATACATTTGTGATGGGGCGAATGTTAATTCGTGCCGTTTATACTATAATGAGCTTATAAACATGGATACTAATATAAAAAAAATATTTGCATATAGAGATGGTATGCTTAGTCAAGATAAATATCAATTAATCAGCGATAATATTGAAGTAAGGATTGAAGAAGTTAAAGAAATTATCGATGATCCTGCTTCTGTTAGGTCTAAAAACTATGAAGAAATTCGTTTAGGGAAATGTGAGAAAGCCTTAGAATGTTCAGAATGTAGAGCCGCTATGTGTGAATGTACATATGTTAACGGAGAAAATAAAAAAGAATCTATTCTTTGTAAAAACAAGCAACAAGAGAGTAATAAATAGGGGACATATAATATGTTCTTTTATTACTTTTCACCCTCGGTTAACATAATATATATTATGCGAATAAGAATGTTTGAATTAAAAATGATTTATATATAGTGTTTTATTCTATGATTTCTTTTCTCTTTTTATATAATTATTACGTTATTATATGATTATAAATGATAAATAAATTTAATTTAAAAATTTCTAAATTTAAATTTGAAAAATTATTTTTTAGAAATTTTTTTATTTTTTAAAATTGGAATCGAATTATAATTAGATGAATATTCTATTATTTGAAGTAGATTTAAAATCGGTATCGAGATATAATTAGATGGACAATTTACCACCTCACTTCCCCTACTTACAAGGACGTAAAAAATAGGGGATTAGAAAAATCGGAATCGAGAATCAAATTAATGATCAGATTATCATCTTATTACTTTTTTATTTTTAATTTTAATTTTAAAATCAGCATCGAGATATAATTAGATGATAATTTATACATCTCGATTAATATTTGATATTTTTATAATTATATAAATATTATATAAGAGAGGTCTTACTCCCCTATTTTCTTAAAATATGAAATAGGGGAATTGAAAACTGGAATCGAAATAATAAAAGATGATATTCTTATCATCTTATTTCGTGTTTTAAAAGGCTATATACAAGTTTTATCATAAAAGAGTATAAATTCCCCTACTTTTCTTTTAAATTCAGTAGGGGACTTAAAAAAGGCTTTATTAAGCCTTTCTAGATTCTATTTCTGCCATTTTTTCGAATACTTCAGCACCATTATCTTTAGTTATTTCTTTATATCCGAGTTCTCTTAGGGCTTGGATCTTTAATGTGTTTAGCTGTTGAGTCCGCGATAACTTTTCCTCTTTTTTTTGTTCTATTTCTTGTACAAATCTTCTATGTGTTTCAGCTAATCTTGATCTTGATGCACCGCCGTTATGGTATAGATTTAAAGCTGAGTATAATATTCCTTCGAATATAAATTGTTTTTCTTCGTTAAATTTATATTCTTCTGGTTCTGTAAAACCAGTTGTTTTACTCATATATCCAAATATATATTTTATTTCTGGTACATTATCTATTGATTGTAATAAGTGATATAAATAAAGAAATGCGTTATAGTTTTCTTTATTTGACTCGTCACTTAGTTTTTCTTTTATTAGATATGTAATATCACTCAATAGCACTTGAGAATCTTTATTTAATCCTTTAAAATCGAATGTATTATCAAAACTACCACTGTTTTTTACCCCTTGATTTAGACGACTTTCAACGGACATTAGGTAATCTGTTGTTACTTTTATTCCGGGTATTTCTTTTGCATCTGAAACATCTAATAGTTTTAACAATAATAGCTTTTTTTCTTTTGGCCATTTGTTTATGTCTTTTAGTTCTAAGTAGTTATATACCATTTGTCTAGATACACCAAGATATTTGGCTAATCTAACTTTTGAAATTCCTAATTCTTGAAATAATTCATTTAATACATCCATTTTTTACCAATTCCCTTCGTATTGTTTTACAATTTAATTATATTATTATACACTTTTTATGTCAAGTGAATTGATAATAATTAATCTCTTGATGCCCTTACAGCCTTGTTTTTCCCCCACTCTCTTATTTTGTTGATTTTTTCCGGATAGTTTTGGCTGATTGATACTACGTTTGACATTGTATTTAACAAAAACTCTTCTGTTATTCTAAAATTGGAATCTGATATTGTTTTGTAGGCCATTCCTCTTAATGTTGCTTCTATATCGGCGCTTGAATATCCTTCTGATACTTCTACTAGTTTTGCTAGCAGATTCTCCCCTACTTCTATTTTTAGGTATTTTTTTGTATATAAGTCTATTAGTTCTTTCCTTTCCTTCTTGTTGGGTAAATCGACAAAGAATATTTCGTCAAAACGACCTTTTCTTGTTAGCTCTGGTGGTAAATCTTCTATATTGTTTGCTGATGCTACTACAAAGACTGGCTTTTCACATTCTTGTAACCAAAATAGAAATTGACCGATCATTTTAGAAGTTACTCCTCCAGTTGTGTCTTTTAAACCTTTTTCTATTTCATCAATCCATAGGACACAAGGCGACATATATTCTGCTTTACTTAGAGCAGCTTTTAATTGCCTTTCGGACTGTCCAACATATTCACCCTGTACAGTTGCTAAATCAAGCCGATATAGGGGATAATTAAATATTGATGCGATTGCTTTAGATGAAAAACTTTTCCCGCATCCCGGAACGCCTGTTAGAAGTATGCCTCGAGGCTGATTAATACCCCTCTCTTCTAGTTCTTTCTTTTTCAAGGGGTTACAGATATCTTTTTTTTCATATAGCCATTCTTTTAAGTTGTCTAATCCTGCTATATGTGTATTCTCAGGAATGTCTACCATTTCTAGTCCTGCCACATCTGTAAATAAGACTTTTTTTACATCTTTTAACTCATTTAAATCTGTTTTGGTTATTCTTCCTTTTGCTAAATATGATGCAATGATGTTTCTTACTTCTATTTCACTTAACCCTTGTAGATAGCTAGCTGCTATATGTATGTCTTTCTCTTCCCATTCAATTGGAAGTTGGCTTCTATAATTATTTAGATTCTGTTTTATTATCTCATATATTTCTTCTTCTGTTGGATATGCTAAAGATACTGATAACCCTAATCGTGTTATATTTCCCCAGATCTTTTCGTTTGTTATTAGAATAATACTGCTATTAGCCGTTTCACATCTTTCAATTATCTCACATAGGTATCGTGATAGTAAATTGGAGTCGTTGATATCGGAGATGTCTCCGAATATGTAGTTTTGGTTTTCTTTTGTCTTTAAATCTTCTGCTATAAAATCTAATGTACTTGCTATTGTGTTTTCTTCTGATAATAATTGATTATTACGAATATCTATGATTCCTTCTGACATTTTAAATAATTTAAAATCATAGTTCAAATCTTTTTGTACTTCCTTGAGTAGACGTATGGCTCTTCCTTTTTCGACTGTATCAATTATTATTACCGGAATTCTAGCTTTTAAATATCTGCTTATATATTTTTTTATCTCTTCATATGTCATTTTCTCACCTTTTTTTCTTTTTCTTTTCTATTATAGATTTGTACATTCCGCTTGGATCTATTTCTAGCGCTTTTTTAATTAGTATTTCGTATACTATATCTTTTTCTTTTTCAATATAATCTATCAATCTATTTCTTGTATCCTCACTAATCTGTTTTATTAAGCATATGTCTTTGGCGAACTGTATATCTTTCTCAAAATTGCATATAGTTATATCTAAGGAGTTTGGGTTGTGAAATGTTTCTTTTATATCGTTTATTACGTTTCTAATTGCCTTTTTTAACTTTTCAATTATTAATTCTTCTAATTTGGGCGTCAACATTTCTTCAATATTTTGATTATATGCAGATTTTTTTATTCTTTCTAGATATTGATAGTTTCTATTGCTTTTTTTTAAAAGGTCTATAATATCTAACCATTCGTTATAGTTCATTCTTGCCCTCTTTGTACTTCAAATGGCGGTTCTATATTCCAAGATGGTAGGATTACTTTTTTTTCAGGTGTTTCTGTTTCTTCCTCTTTATTTTCGATTCTTTTAGGGAAATCTTCACTATTAATTGTTTTAATCTCTTCCATATTATCACCTACTTTAAATCTATTGTTCGTTCGTTATTTATTATTATGTTTTCTGCTCTTATGCTTTCGATTTTTTTAATGGTTTCTTTAAAAAAATGTTTCTCTTCTTCTATTAGTTTGTTATAATCCGTGCACTCAGCAAAGTTTTTTTCATATATTCCGCTAATATTTTTAATATAGTTTGTTTTTTGTTGGTTAAGCAACCTACTTTTAGTATTTAATTTATTTATTATTATAAAATTTACAATTAGAATAATTGCTAATGTTATAAGGCTTATAATTGAATTGCTAGATACTAAGATGACAGCGATTAGCCCAATTATACAAATTAATAGAGATAGTAGTATTAATAATTTATCATCATCCATGAACTTGGTGTTTGCGCTTATTTTTATTTCTTCCAATACATTATTTATATTTTTTCCGTCTTTTGTTGAGGCGTAAATTCCTTCTATGCGAAAGTTAATTTCGCTTTCATTTATATATGAATTTACTATATTTAGTGCTTCTATTAGATATGGTTTTTGGAAAGCTAGAGCTAGTTTTATTGAATTTGATCCGACATTATACCTCTCTGGAGTTTGTATTATGTTGTAGAATAGTTCTAATATGTTTGTTTCGCTAAGGTAATTATTCTTATGTTTTGCAAATAATTTCTCAGCCTCTTCTTTTTTTCCTCCAGTTTGGATTAAGAGTTCGTTTCTTAAATTATCTAGTTGATAGGTTTTTTCTGTCTCTTCATAATCATATATTAAGTTGTATAACAAATTATCTATTCGTTTACTTTCTTTCTTTTGAAGCATTATGTCGTTTACAAATCTATCTGTTTGGTGATTTGCTTCAAATATTTCTATGTTTTTGCTTATTATTTCTTTATTTGTAGCATAGTCGGTAATATGTGTGAATAATTGTTTGTTTTGCTTTTTGCTCTTGATAAATTCTACCCATTTGTTAGTAATAGTATCTTTTGAATTTTGATTTATTTTATTAATCCAATTGTTTATTTTGTTTATTAGTATTTTTTGACCGTTTATTCCTAAATATCCGGATGATACTAAGTCGATTACTATTAAGAATTCATCTTTAAGGTTTAATGGATCTTGATGGTTTAAATAATAATTTAACCAGTGTATTGCAGTTTCTTCCTTTTCAAGTGTTAGGTAAATGGTTAACATTAGTAGACTTGTTTTTGCTTGATCTTTTGATAAAGCTATTTTCAATTCATTTTCACAATCTATTTTATTATTTTGAAGCCAGTATATTATAGCTAATGTGGCGTTTGTGAGCCAAAATCTTGGATTATTGATACTTATGTTAGTTTTTAAGGTTTCTATTTCGCTACGGCTAAGAGTATTATTTTTTAGATTTTCTATAAGACTTTCTACGCTTCTTCTTAACGTGTCATAGTAGCCAAATTTTTTGTCAATTATACTATTATTGTATAGAATACTTTGCCGAGCATTATTTATGATGGTATTTGATCTTATTTCTTCGATTACATCATTTATTTCACCGTTAATACCGCCAATTTTGTTTTCTACGTTGTTCACTTTACTACTAACTTCGTTTATATGGTTTATTACACCACCTAGTTCTTTGGCAACACTTTCCATATTTTGAGCTATTACATTTAAATTAGCTTGGGAGATTGTTAATGCTTCCACTATATCACCTCTATTATTAATTATAGCAAATGTTTTTCCCCTTTTCTATGCTTTACTATAATTTATCTTTATTTACTATTATACTCTTTTATGGTATTATTATAAATAGTTTTGAGGTGAGTAAATGGCAAATAGCAAGAAGTTTAAAGCTTTAAGTAATGAAGAGCTTGAAAAACTATCTAAAGATGAAATTAAAGAATATAAAAAGCAGCTCAAGGAATACAAGGCTAGTCTTAAACCCAAAAAGTCAAAGTATTCTAAACTAAAGATAATTGCTTTTATCATGGAAATAGTTATGGTTTTAGGTGTTATTGCATCTTTAGTATACCCATTGTTAAATTTGAAAAAATAAAAAGTATATTATGTCTTATAATATACTTTTATTTTGATTTTTTTAACAAATCTCGAATTTCTTCTAATAGCTTCACTTCGTCACTTTTGGCTGGAGCTGTTTCTTTGTCTTCTTCTTTTTTCTTTTTCATGAATTTGTTAATTACTTTAACCATGAAGAAGATGCATAGTGCTGTAATTAGGAAATCTACTACGTTTTGTATGAATAATCCATATCTTATTGATACAATTCTGTTGAATAGATTTACTCTAATCGAAAGGGTTGTAAAATCTATATTCCCAACGATTACTCCAACTATAGGCATTAATATGTTATCTGTTAAACTAGTTACTATTTTTGAAAAAGCACTACCTATTATTACACCTACTGCTAAGTCTAGAACGTTTCCTTTAGCTATAAAATCTTTGAATTCTGTAATTAGTCCTTTACCTTTTTCTTTGATTTTTTCTTTTTCCATTTTATCCCTCCTTTCTTATTTAACATAATCGACATTGTTTCTTTTTATTTCAGCAAATGTCTCATCCAAATGTATGTAGGTTTTATAATACATAAATTTTGTGTCTTTGTCCATATCTTTTGATGTTATAATTCCATCAAAACTATCTAATAATTCTGCTTTGTCATTTAAATATCTTTCTTCGATGAAAGCATCTACTACTTTTAGCAATAACTTGTTATTTGCATATAGGAAGTCGTATGCAACGTATGCATCACCAATAGTTGCGTATGCTACCTTTTCTATCATTTCGTGGGCACTTATATCGATATGGTTTATTCTTTTTCTATCTATGGTGAAATCTTCATCGGTTATTGTGAAGGTTTGCCCTCTTAATCCGAAACTCTGCATGCAGTATTTGATTAGCACTTGAGCCAAATCGTCTTCTTGTAGGAGCATTGCTTTTTTTCGCGCATTTTTTCCTTTGGAAATATATATATATTTATTGCTATCTGGTTTATTTCCTTTAAATACGGAATCGTCATTAAATAAGACGTATTTTATTGCTGCTATGGCATTTACATATCCTTGTGATTCTTTTGTTGCATAGAAAATATCATCTATATCTTTTGTATGGTCAGTGCTATAATCCATTCTAATCACCACAATTTCTATTGTAATATCATTATATCATAAATAAACTTGTTTTTCTTAATAAATTTAAAACTAGATATGAAAACATATCTAGTCATTGTTTTTGATACCATAGTATTCTTTTAATATTTTTTCTATCTTTTTACTCTCTTTGTAGTTTTCTAACATGGTTTTATCTGATAATTCTTCAAGTAGTTTTTCGTTAAATACTTCTTTTACGAATATTTCGTTGTCTTCTATTATTTCTTCAAAAAAGGTAATGTCGTCCATATCTACTTTTTTCTCGTCTTGAGTAACACCTATTGCTAAGTAATAGTTTTTTTTGTTTAATACCACTTTGTTTAGTAAAAGGTATTTCTCGTTGAAATCGAGGGTTAGTAAATCACCAATTTGCATTATATTCTACGTCCTCCCGTCTTCAATTTTGGGCCTAATTTGTTTTCGGCGATTATTTTTATCGCTTTTTCTCTGTTCACTACTTCGCCTTCTTCTACGAATCTATATATATTTTTTTCGGCGTCATCCCAATATTCTGCGAAATCAGTTTGAGCTTGGGTGTATTGGTCTTCCATCATCTGCATGTCATCTTCCTTGTCGTCTTGCTCTTCTTTAGATAGATGAGGAAAAGTTTCTTTATATTGGATGTAATTAGCAATTAGGTATGCTACTTGCAGAATTACTTCATTCTCTAATTGTTCTATTTCTTTATCATCTGCTCCTGCAGTTGTCCTTGTTACAATTTTTGCTACGACTTCATGGGCGTCTTCTAGGAGAGAGTCTGAAAAGGATCTTCCTGCTCTAGATAAGAATATTTCTGTACGCCGAGTTTTTAAAATACGAACTGCCCAGAAGAAAATTGCTAGAGTCGAGTAAGAGCCCGCGAAAAACCATGGAAATATTGCCGATGCTCCAAACTTAAACACTAATGATGAGAAGGACTTTATTATTATTGTAATAGTTCCTGTTGTTAGCAATATTTCAGCTTTGGCTTTAAACCTTTTAACTGGTTCATCAGGTGTTATATTATTATTCCAGCCCATGTGTTTATCTATTCGGAGCGCCTGTCTTACAGATTGCAAGAATGAATAGCGAAGTAATTCTTTGGGCGCTTTTTTGATTTTTTTAATTCTTCGTTTTCCTTCTTTTGTTCTACCTTCCAGGTATTTTTTATATACTTTCTCATAATATTCTGCGTGTTTGTTCTCGCGGGCTATTCTATCTGTTATTTCGTCTTCTATAATCGGGTCGCCATTTGGCCCCCATCTTAGTCTTTCGTGAGGATAGGCGTGGCGTCCTTTTTTGTATTTATATTCTGCTTTTTGTAAAAATGCTGGTGTCCAGCCCCAACCAAGACCTCTTTTGTAGTCATATACCTTGTCTTTAGGAAAATCTGGATTTTCTGG
>CADCFX010000026.1 GCA_902800945.1 uncultured Erysipelotrichaceae bacterium
ACAACGGATACAACCAAACAAACATCATATATATTATTATTAGAAATAGATTTAAATGCTTCTAAACTAAAACTAACTCCCGAAACCATTCCTATAACAATAGCTATAAATATAGCAATTATCGTAATAATATCTATCATATTTCTATCATATCTATTCTTAAGTTCAGAAACTTTACTAGTCAATTTAGCATAATCTTTAGAAGAAGAAGAAAACTGATCTTTCAATAATCTTATCTTAAAACCATCCGTTATTAAATTACGAGCAGAGCTATTGCCTTTCTCAATTCTATCAATAACATCAAAATAATTATACATGGATACCAATTGATCTCTTCTAACTTCCATCTCAATATTTTTTAACATCTTATGATATACCTCATCTTCTAATAGAATAGATTCTGCAAAAGAACAAACCTTTTTTAGGTTAGATGAAAACATACTATTGTCACTCTTATAATAATTATATACAAACTTATTTCTATTATCAGTATCATTTAAAAAATACAATAAATCAAATGCTACAATAAAACATACCATATCAGTATCATTGCCACCAGAAGCTAAGCGCTTAATCTTCTCAACAACTTTATCTAACTCTTCCACAACCATCGCTCCCTAATAAAATTAATATTTATTATAACATCTATTCTTTAAGTAATAAACCCAAATCTTCTTTTAAATAGAAAACATACAAAAATAACAAATCCAAAAAATCTTTCTCACTGATTTTATTCCTATTAATTATAATATCGCTACTATTTAAAGTATTAATATCTATTTTCTTTTTTTTGCATATTTTCTCTATAACCAAACACATATCTAAAACTTCATTAAGTATAATTTCCCTCTTACTTGTTGTATCTAAAACAACAAATTTTTCCTCCAAATCTTTGATCATATTCTAAAATCTCCCTTAAGTTTATGAAAAGAGCTACTTTTCAAATAAGATTCATAAGCAATATTGAATTTATCTCTTTTACCTATATAAACACAATCATCAAGTTCTACGGAGTATTCTACATTTAAATACTCCCTAGCTACATCTCCTACCATTTCATAGTCAGGATTATCTAAAGAATAATTAGGATTATTAACCAATAATATAGCTTGACTAATAAACTCAATTAGACATCTGTTCTCAATTCTATTGTTACGCGCCAACTCTTTATATAACTCTACCAATAGAGAGACGTCTAAGTCCCTAGCAATATAAAACAAATCATAATCCCTAGTATCATAATCTTTTGTTTTAGAAGAAATATTATCAAAAGCATTATCTAAAATAAAGGCATATCGCTTATTAATAATATTATTAAGCAAACTATTTTTATCTATCAATCCTTCAACACCATACATTTTAATTTCCATTTTATTAGATAGGTCTTTATTACTGTTCAAAAAAGAAAGAAGTTTATTTCTAACACACTCATACCTATCTAACAAATCATACGGATTATATATATTATATAAAGAATTAATAATAGCATAACGAACAGAATTATTTCTCCTAATATAATCAGAATGCGACGACTTAAATAATATATATTCCCAAATAGCACTTTCTAAATCTTTAGCTAAAGCCTTTAAACCATTAATCTTCTCTCCTATAGATTTCAAACTTTTTTCATCATTAAAACTAAATCTAACATCATAATATAGTCTAATAAGTTTTTTTCTAAATCTAGGGGCAATATTTACATCATTAGGTTTAACAACTTGGTTTTTAGCATACAATTTATCATACTTTTCCTTATATTTCTTTTCCTTAGAAATAAAATCTTTATATAAACCATAACTTAAATCATTAACAATTATATTATCAAAAAAATCAGAACTATTTTTCTTTCTTTCTTCATAAACGTGCAATAAATAATTATCTAATTCTCTTTTTAGGTTTCCATCAAAGTCATTAAAAAATCCTTTATATATTAACTCTATTTTATCTTTTAACAAATTATAATCATCACTATTCTTAGATTCTTCAATTGCTTTTCTATTAACTACTAATATTTTATCTATATCTTTTTGGTGATTAGTTCTATTATCATCAAAAGAAAGATTAATCTTAATATCACAATTAATAAAATGATCTAACAAATCAATAAGAGCTGCATAGTTATCAGAAGTAAAATCTTTCAAAGTCTCCTTATAATATTGAATAAAAGAAGAATTCTTGGCACGATTTCTTAACCTTTTTTTATCCAAAGAGCTCAATCGCTCAACATAATCATCCAATACTTTAGAACTACCATAATCGTTATAAAAAGAACAAGCAATAATAAAAGGCATATCCGTAACAGTATCATTATTCTCTACGTTTCTATCATATAATTCATAATATTTCTCAAAGAAATAAGGATAAACTCTCATTATTTTATCAAGCTCATCTTTAATTTGAGCTTGAAATACGGTTAAACTATCAACATATTTCCCCTTATCATCATGATAAAGTTTTGTAGCTTTTTTTAATACTTTAATAATCTCATTTAAATAATTATTAATAGCATCATATTCAATCATAACGTTATTCCTATACAAAAAGCTGTCATAAAATAACTTAAAAGCCGAGAAATTCATCATGATATCACCCTCTTATTCTATTATTTTACATTAGAATCTATAAACTCCAAACTATTAACAAATTTCATATACTCTTCATGACATTTTTTATCTTCATCTTTATTAGTTGCTCTAACAATATAGAAAGAACCATTATACGTAATAACTGTATATGTATATCTAGGTATAACAGTATCCGAGCTTACCTCTTTACCATCTTCAGGCAAGAAAATAAATTTTTCTGATTTCCAAGTATTACCATTAATTTTCATTTCTTGCATCGCTGGTATAGCTTTTTTATCTGAAGCATATAAAGATTTTACATATTGAAAATAGTTTTCAACATAGCCATTGGGATCTGATACCGTACCAGAAATAACTTCAAACGAGCACACATTCCCAAGCTGCTTTGAAACATAAAACTTCTCATGAGAATCCTTCCTATTCAATTTAAAATATGTAGGAACTTTAAATTGTAATCCATCCAATTGATCAGAACTATCAGTTTTTATAAAGTGGAAATAAACAAAGACTAATAAAACAATGAAACAAATGACACACGTAAAATTAAAAACTGTTCTAAAGACTTCCTTAAACTGAAAAGAACTAATCTTAGTAAAAGAAGACTTTCTTTTCAAAGAATCAAATGGATTATTAGATGGTACACTAAGCCCTTTAAAATCGGTTTGATTAGAAGAGCTATCTTTCTTTTCATCAGATATTTCAAGCTCAACACTATTATCATTATTATAGAAAGTACTCTTCTTACTCTCATTAAACATCGCAAAAGCGCTGTTCTTTTTAACTTTAGTATTCTTCTGCTCACCTTTAATACTTAAAGACAATTTCTCATTATTTTCTCTATTATCCTTTACAGTTCTATTAATCTCTTCCGCATCACTAGAAGTTTTATCATTCTTATTTTTAAAACTATTAAAAGCCTTAAAAGCTTCAGGAACTTCTTCTTTCTCTTCTTTTACCAAATTAGACTTAATGGTCTTTACCTCTTCTTTCTCAGGAAAAAACATATTATTTTCTTTATTATTATCTATTTTGGATTCTTCAATAGATTCTTGCATCTTTTTAGGTATATTTGGATTAGTACTATAACTAATCTTTTTAATTTTTCCAGATTTATTATCATCTTTTTGCTTTTTACTGTTTATTTCATCTTTACTTTTTAAATTCTTATTACCAAATAGATTATTAATCTTTTTTCTTGGCTTACTTCTTTCATCAAAAGTCATAGAATTAAGCTTGTTTATTTCCCCACCAAAAAAATCCCTAGAAGAACTATTATGAGAAAAAAACGAACCATTATTATTCTTTTTGCCTCCAACAATGGTACTACTATCCACATCGATATCTTTTCCATTATTAAAAACATTATCAACCCCTCTAGTAACAGAAGAGCCTATTCTCTCATCAAAATTAGAAGAAAAATCACTAACAGAAGAAGACGCCGTTAAATCTGCGCCACACATATAACATTTCTTTTTTGAATCATCTAAAACAGTACCACATTTAGGACACTTCTTCATATTATTCCTCCTATTTATTATCTATAAACTTTAAGCTCCGCAAAAACCCATCTAACAAAGCATTACACTCATCAGAGTTGTCAAAATTAGCCAATTCTATATTATAAAAGCGCCCGTTATGACCAACAGAAAAATATCTATATCTTAAAGAAGTGTAATTATCAGACGGATTCTTTTTATAAAACGCATTCAAATAAAACCACTCTGTACCATTTATATTAACAGACCCCTCTTGGAACAAAGGAATTGCCATAGTATCAGTAACTTCTCCAGCATCGTCATAAGAAGGAGCTAAACCAAGTTGACGCTCAGCAAAAAATTCACTAACATAATCACTTGAGTTTTGAGAAGCCAAATAAGTTGATACGGAGCAAGAAGTCCCTTTTGTATTACTAAGAGAATACATTAAAGCGCCGTTATTATTACCAGTATTTGTAAGTTTATCATTTACTTTAAAGTATAACCCCTCCAATTTAGGAGCTAATACTTCATCTTTATTATGACCCTTAGCTACCCATAAAAAGATAAATACTACTATAGATGCTAACACCAAAAACTCTCCAATTTTAAAGAAAATCTTATAATCAGTATATATATCTATAAAATCCCTTTTATCATTTTCAACCCTCTTAATTTCAACATCTCTATAGTTTTTTAAACGATTATTATATTCTTCTTTTTTCTTAGAATACTCTTCATTCATTGGTGCATTAATCTCTGTTCGACCAGGAGAAGAAAAATCACTACCTCCTAGTTTAGTTCCACACATAAAACAGTATTCTTTCCCATCATCAACATAATTACCACATTTAGGACAATTCATACAAACCACTACTCTCCTATCCTATTAATTATAGCACATTTCACACTAAATATCATTCTTATTATCAAAATAACAAGTAATAATATAAACAAATAAAGAAACAACAACTATACTAAAAGCTGTATCATTTTCAAAATAAGAAGTAATATATATACCCAAAGAGGTCAATAAAATAAATAATACCAGACGATTAAAAAGTGCCATTATCATCCCATAATTACCAGCATTATCCTTTACTTTACGAATATGAACATCAAATTTTTGCACACAAGTAGCTTTTTTAATCAAATACGTAGCCAAATATATAGAAGGAATAAAAGTAAGAAACATTCCAATTATTTTACACAAAATCTCCATTATAATCACCCTATCAAATAATACTTCTTTGCATAATTACAATCTTTGCTATTAATTCCCTTTTTATATAAATCAGGAGCATTAAATCCATTCTTTTTATAGTCATAGCTCAATTTAAATTCATAATAAGCATTTCCATCACTAAAATCACAAAAATCATTAGTTTTGCTAAATAAAACATACGCAACCTTATTAGTAGCATCATATCTAAATATTCTATTCCAAGTAGAATCAATTATATTATTGTTAACATACAAAGGGAACATAGAATTATAATCATATGTTTTATCAGCTCCCGAGTAAACAAACAAATGAGATCCATAGCGATTACCATCTTTATTCAAATCAATAATAACCATATTGTTGCCTAAAGAATAAAAATATGGAATATCATCAAAAGATTTCATGTTTATTGAAAAAATACATAATTAAACGTATATGAGTTATTATATAAAACATTCCCTATAAAGGAATAATAGTTATTGGGGAACTCCGAATAATCAATAACAAGCTTTAAACTATCGTAATCATAAGATACAGCATTATTAGATACCACCTTATTTTCTACAACTATTTTATCAGTAGTATAATCTTTTCTATAAATAACATCCTCCAGTTCAACAGAATACTCAGAATTATTATCTTTTTCAAACTTAAGCTTCTCGGTCGAGCCCTGACCAAGATAAATTGTATTCAAACAATTACCCCGATACATATAATAGTTTTCATTTATAACAACAATATAATCAATTATAGAGTCGATAACGCATTTCTTAAGAAGTGTCTTTTTGCTAATAGTGTTATTTTTAATAACATAAATACCATTCTTAGTATCTGATACCTTATCCCTACTCAATGAAGGGGCAACATCGCTCTCCGATGTTTCATTATCACGCATAAAGAAATAATAATAACCGTAACCGCATAAAGTGCCGACTATTAGAATAAACAAGAACAGTTTTGTTACACTACTAGATTTCCTCATAACATTCATCCTCTATTATCTAATAATTATACCATACACATAACGAAAATTAAATTGAAATAAACGCAAAAATAAAAGAACTAATAAAGTCCTTTTAAAATAACAATTAATATCTAGTAACCTTTAGATCAATTCCCAACTGACAATCAGCATAATCAGACTCAATTTCTTTATCATATCTTAAAGAAATATAAATTGTTTTTACCATACCTTTTTTCATAGCAAAACCCTTATTTAAATCTGTTCTATCATTATCAAAAACCTTATATGTAACCCAATCATTAACACCCGTTACATTAATTTTATTAATATTCATATCAAAATTAGTATCATTATTTATATCAAAACTAAATACAAACTCATCCCCCAATTGATTAAAATTAATATTATAATCAAGATTATTATCTTGTAATTTAACATAACCCAGCTCTGTATTTTTAACAACTACATTTTCAATCTTTACCGTATCTGATACTAGAACTCTATCAAATCTAAAATTTAAAAAAAGTAACCCCAAAATACCAACAAACAAAAGAATACCAACCTTTTCTTTTTTCATAATAAAACCCCCATTTATGGGGATTATTATACCTCATTGCTCACTATTAGCCAAGTTTTCCTCAGTTTCATCATCAGAAACAGGTTCATTTTCATTACTATTATCATCATTTCCAGATGTATTATTATTGTTTTCATTAGATTCCCCATTATTTACAGGGTCTTCATTAGCAACCTCTGGGACATAATTATCATAGCAAGTAGAATTATCATAAACATAATATACTTCTCCATTATATTCAACTTTAAGATACTCTTCATTATATCCAAGTAAAACAAGTCTAGAACCAGCCCTCAAAGTATCAAAAGTATTATTATATAAATAGTAATAAGGTTTTCTATATAGTTTTTCTTCTACCTTCAGTACAATTTCTTCTCTTATATTATTCTTTGCCCAAACAGTATCAGGTAACTTAACTTTATTAATGCTATCAAGATAATAAGTATTTCCCTCAAACTGTATTCTAATAAAAGTATCCGAAACACCTGTTATAGTTATGCTAGTGCCAGTTGAAACAGAACCGGCTTTATTAGGAACAGATAAACTAGGAGTAGTCCTTAAATAAGTATCTTCCAAGATTTGAGCAGCAACATTAACATCTTTAAAGCTTAAAGCAATCTGATTAGCATCACTATTAACGCCATTAACGGGTTGTCTTTTAGTAATATCATTAGTTACAGAAAAATAAGAAACATTCATATCAACTCTACCATTTATACCCGGTACACTTCCCGAAGAAGTATACTGCCACATATGATAGTTACCCTTATAATTTGTACTATCCGCATAATGAGCAAGCCAAACCCTATTGTTTCCAAATCTACCCACTTCTAAACGAGAATTAAAAGCATTGTAATAAGAATATATCATAGGAGTATATCCTTTGCTTCTAATATAATCGCAAAAAGCTAAAGAATTATTGGTAATCTGATGATCACTCAACCCACTCATTCTAGTATCATCCCTATTACCAAATATTTCGATATCATATGCAATAGGATAACTAATATCATAATTCTTAATTATTTCAGCAACCCAAGCCGCCTCTTCGCGAGCTTCACTTTCCGTAACAGCTGCTGTAAAGAAATATATACCAACATTTATATTGTTAGCTAATGCACCTTGTATATTTTGATAAAAAGTATTATCCATCATTATCTGACCAGACTGATAACCTCTAAAACCAATTCTTATCATGGCAAATTTAATACCGGAATCCTTAACTTTTTTCCAATCAATTTTACCATTCCAAGTAGAAACATCGATACCCAGACTAGTCTCATTTGTCTCATATCTTTGTATCGCTTCAGATGCGGTAGTTTCTTTACCAGTTCCTTTATTTGCTTCAATTTTCTTAGGGTCTTCTTTTTCATCTTTAGAAGCAACGACTATTTCTTTAGGTTTTATAACTAAAACAGGCATCTCATACTCTTCGGTAACAACAGCCTTTTCACTATCAGCTACATTATCCAAAAATTTATATATAGCTTCTTCTTCACTCAAAGAAGATACTTCAGCCACCAGCTTATTGCCGTTTGAATAAGCATAAGTAAAAGAAATCATAGATACTATAACTACCAATCCTAATAAAGCTATCAAAAAATAATACTTATATTCACTATTCCATCTCTTCTTCATAAATAACCCCTTCCTAGTTCTCATCTTTCAAAAAGAACACAATCGCAAAAGCTCCTATTATCAATAAAAACAAAACAACTATTCCACCAGCTATATCGTGAGTTCTCTCTGTACTAAGAAAATCATCGTTCCTGTCCTCACTAGGTTCTTCGATATTAAAACTCTTATCATTATCCATAGCAGTAATTATTATCCTATTAGAAAGAATATTAGCATAATTATCAGCATTATAATAATAAGAACCACCATTATTATAATAAATAGTCATACTTTTTAAATAATACTCTTCTCCAGCCTCAACTTTTTCATCAGAAATATTAAAAAACAACCTATTCCCAAACCCCTCGACATCGGCTTTGAAACTCTTCCTTTCGTCAGTTCTAACAAAATCTAAAATTACATCAACCATATCAGAAGTATCCCCATACATTTTAAAATATATATTTCCATTAGAATAAGAATAATTAGAAAAATCAATGCCCTTAAATCCTCGCCATGCATCAATATTATCATTTACTTCGTCCACTATGAAATAGCTTTCAGTTTCATCTATATTCAAATAAAAACTATCATTTCTATTACTTGTATATCTAATAATACTTCCATCAGCATAATTAATTACAGCTTCCTTAATATAATACTTTAAACCTATTACAACATTGTCATTATAATAAGGAAGTTCAAAATAAGGCTTACCATTTAAGTCTAATAAATCTGTCTTAAAACTAAACTTGTCATTACCAACAACCAAAGAAACCTTAGACATCTTTTTAACATTATTATCTAAACTAACATATACTTTTTCATAAGGAACAACATGTTCATCGGTAGCTATTCTCATACTTAAGTATTTATCAGAATCAGATACTTTTAAAGAATTAGAAATATTATTAGAAACGATAATTATCCCAACAAAGATCAAAAAAAGCAAAATACTAGCACACCATCTATTACCCTTTTTCACATCACATCATTACCCTTCAATTAAGTAAATATTTCCGTCCACAATCAATCTACCATTGCTAACAATTATATCATTTCCGCTTAACCTTTCCAATACCCTATTAGAGTAATCTCTAAATATAATATTCTCTTTGTTAACATACACTAAATATCTATCATTATGATAAACTAATCTCCCCCAAGTATTGTTAATTTTCTTACCATGCTTATTATAAATCATATTTTCTTTATCGGTTTGAATATAATAACAATCATTTTGCACTTTTATAATACTATCAATTTTATCCCCCTTAAAAGCTATGTCCATCTCTTTTTCTAAAGCAGAAGAATAAATTGTTATAAAACCTTTGTTAATACTATATATAACATTCTCTGAATTAAACCCAGTTTGTTTAATACTACTTACTTTCTTGTTCCTAATAACATACATATTATGATATTTATATTCTTTTTTTAAACTACTTTCAAAGTAATTATTTACAATAACATAATTATCCCCAACACTATACTCATATAAAGAGTTATCCTCTCGCAAAGAGTACTTATCAATATTATGAAGCATCTTATAATTAGAAATCTTATTCAACAAGTTATCATAAAATACTAACCTATCATTACCAATCAAATATCCATCAGTTACCTTTTTTACAATATTATATTTGGGTTTTAGTACAATCTCTTGGTTCGAATTCATTACGCCATACTTATTTTTAACAGCAAAAATAATACTAATGCCATCATTCATCAAATCATCATAATTATAATCAATAACTAGATTACCATTAATATTTACTGCCCCATATTTATCATCTTTCTTGGCAATAATAAACTCTTTGCTATAAGTATAAATAGAATTATTATAGACCTTATCTCCCAGAAGAATACTACCATCTAAAACAACTAAACCATTATTCTCAAAATTATACAGATAAGTATCATTATCACGATATTGAACAAAGCCCATCAAATACTCTTTTTCACCTTTATAAATTAAAGGAACAGCTTCTGAAACATCATTAATAGTAAACAGCTTATTTGGGCCATTATCACCAATTACATAAACATTCAACTTACCACTTGAAACATTATAGATAATAGGAGTATCATCATCCTGCATATATATCCCGTCATATTTAATTCCAACATCATCTAAATATAACTCGGTTCCGTCTTCGTCAACAACACTAACAAGCCTATCATCACTAATACCCAAAAAGAGTTTATCAAAAGGAATAATTTCATGGTCAGATACATATAATTGCTTCAAATGAATCTTAGAAGTCCTATCATTCTTATTAACATGTACTATAATACCGCCAATAATGATAAATAATAACAATAATATAATAACTATAACTAGAATAATTCTATTCTTTTTGCTTTCATCCATAATAATCACTAACTAAAATATACCACAAAAACCATAAAAAAAGAAGCAATAACTACTACTGCTCCTCCATTTCAAAGTTTTCTAAATCACCATTTTCTTTTAAAATCTTATTTACTTTCTCTGTTGCTTTATTCAACTTATCAGAACAATTCTTAATTAACCCCATCGCTTTACTATACATTTCAATCGCATCATCCAGATTAGCATTACCAGCTTCTAAAGTTTTAACAATCCCTTCAAGTTCAAGCAATGATTCTTCAAAATTCTTTTCTTCTTTTTTTGTTGCCATTCTAATCAATCTCCTTTACTTCGGCTTTTATATTACCCTTGGATAACCTAATATTAACTCTATCACCTTGTTTTAATTGAGAACTATCTTTAATAACCACATCATTCAATGTTACTAAACTATAACCTTTACTAAGAACACTTAAAGGATTAAGCAATTCTAATTTATTAAAAATAATTTTATATTTATAATTACTACTATTAATAACGCTAACAATAATTTTCTTTAAATTAGCCTTATATTTATTAATTATCTCTTTTTTTACATCATACATACCTAACGGATTTTTTAATATATAACTGGATTTAACATTATTAAGCCTAACACCATATTCAGACAATTTAACATTAATCAATTTATTCAAAGAATCCATCAGCATATCAAGCCTTTGTTCTTTTATTTCATATAAACTCATTGGATTTCTAATAATAAAAGAATTCTTAATCTCATCTATTTTTCTTTTATTAATCTTCAATAAATTATTAATAGACTCATTCACCCTAATTTTATATTGATCTAACAAACTAATCAAATCAGCCATATTGGGCACAGCCATTTCTGCTGCCCCAGTAGGTGTTGGAGCCCTTAAATCTGCCACAAAATCTGCAATTGTAAAATCAACTTCATGTCCCACAGCGGAAATGATTGGTATCTTAGAAGCAAAAATTGCTCTAGCAACTATCTCTTCATTAAAAGCCCACAAGTCCTCGATAGATCCACCACCACGTCCGCAAATAATTAAATCCAAATCAAAATCCTGCGCTCTATTTAACTGTTCAACAATGCTTTCTTTAGCCCCAACACCTTGAACTAATGCCGGGAACAATATGGTTTCACAAATAGGATATCTTCTCTTTATTGTACTTAGAATATCTCTAATCGCCGCTCCAGTTGGAGCAGTTATTATCCCAATTCTTTTAGGAAATTTAGGTATAACTTTTTTAAACTCTTTTTTAAATAATCCTTCTGCTTCAAGTTGCTTTTTTAATTTTTCATATTCTAAATATAAATTACCTATACCATCTAAATTCATTTCTTCAACATATATTTGATACCCACCAGTAGCCTCATAAACTGTTACTCTTCCACAAACAAGGACCTTCATCCCATCCTCTGGTTCGAAGCTAAGATTCTTAGTAGCATTAGCAAACATAACAGCTGCAATTCTACTATTTTCATCTTTCAATGTAAAATACAAATGCCCTCTAGAATGATGCTTAAAATTACTGATTTCGCCTTTTAAATATATATGATGCAACTGTTCTTTCTCGTCAAACATATTTTTAATTGCTCTATTTAAAGCTGTAATTGTATAATACTTAATTTCATTATTCATAAAATCACCAAATACTTACTATAAAACACATTAACCCCTAATTATTTAAGAAAGATCATTCTTCAAACATCTACCGCTTCCAAGTTCAAGTTCCTAACTAGAGGGAGCGCTCTCATCAGGAACCACCCCATTAGCCGGAGAATTCAAAAGAACTGTATTATACCCGGCATTTATAACTGGCCCCATATTTAATGTACCTTTAATCTTCTTAATATCCCAAAGTAAAGTCCAAAGTCACTTAATGTATAACTCATCCAATTCCCTCCATATCATTAATAAAAAAGCAACTAACAGTTACTTTTCTTTAATTATTTTATCTAATATAGCATTTATCATTTTTCTAACCTTAGCATCGCTATATTTTTTTGCCAACTCAACCGCCTCATTAATCGCAACTATATCAGGAGTATCATCTTCATACAATAATTCATAAATACCCATTCTAAGTATTTGCGCTCCAGTCTTATCTATTCTATTTATAGTCCAATTCTTCATATATTTATTAGCTAACGCGTCTATTTCCTCTTCATGAGTAATGACGCCATAAACCAAATCTCTAACAAACTCATTATTAATCTCTAAGTTTTCTTCAATTAATTCTTCTATATTATATTCTATATTCTGATCTTTCATAATATCAATTTGATAAAGAATAACCATTGCCTTTTCGCGCAATTCACTCCTTGTTTTTCCCATAAACACACTTCCTCATCACTCTTGTGATTATACCACAAAAACTATAAGAATAATTATAAAACTTCCATTTTTTCAAAAAAATCTCTCATATCCTTCGGCTTATTAAAAGCTATATCTCCCTTAATTTCAAAAAACTTCTCTAAATATAATAATTCCTCATTATTTTTGGTATACTTCTTAAGATCGGTCTTACATATTTTCTTTTTCAAATAAAATGGTTTTAATACTTTGTCCTGAGGATTATATCCTTCTATTTTTACTCTGTACCAAGAGCCGACTCCTTGAACATATTCATATATCATACCTGGCAACTCATAATCACTAGAGTATCTTTCAATAACTTTCAAAAAAACTAAATCAAAATTAGTAACATCCTCATTCACATTTAACCTTGTATCCTTTAATACCTCATCTATTCCATGAAAATTCTCTATTACTATCACTTCATCATCTCTTTTAAAAACCTTTATGATTCCTCTCTCTTCATTTAGAATTCTATCCTTAAGAAAAGACGCTCTAACATTAAACTGTAACAGGTCACTTATTCCATAAAAGAAATCTTCTCTATACATAATTACTCTTTCGACAACTCCTTTAATTCATATAGTATATTAATTGCTTCTAAAGGTGTAATATTTAAAGGATCAATATCTTTTAACTTATCCAGCACCTTATTACTAGATACAGTATCAAAACTAAATGAAACCTGCTCTGAATAATCTTTATTACTCTGAGACTTACTCATCTTTTCATATCTATTCAAAACTTCTTGAGCTCTTTTTAAAACATCTAGAGGTAAACCAGCAAGTTTAGCCACATGAATACCATAGCTCTTATCTACAGCACCATCTTTAACCTTATGCAAAAAAGTTATCTTCCCATCTTTTTCTAGAGCTTCAACATGAACATTCTTAATCCCATCATTTTTATAAGCTAAATCAGTTAATTCATGATAATGAGTACTAAACAGAGTCTTACATTTAATATGATTATTAACATATTCCAAAATTGCTTGAGCTAAACTCATTCCATCATAAGTTGCCGTCCCTCTTCCTAATTCATCAAATAGTATTAAAGAATCACAAGTAGCATTACAAATAGCATTTTTAGCTTCTAACATTTCTACCATAAAGGTACTTTCTCCTGATACCAAATCATCAGATGCTCCAATCCTAGTAAATATTTTATCAAAAACTGGTATTTTACAACTCTTACAAGGCACAAAAGAACCCATTTGAGCCATTATAATAATAATAGCCAACTGACGCATATATGTTGATTTACCACTCATATTTGGCCCTGTAATTAACATAGTATTATCTTTTTCACTCATCATGCAGTCATTAGCAACATACTCAACCTTAGCCACTCTCTGTACAACCGGATGCCTTCCTTCTAGTATTTCAATTCTTCTTTCTTCCAACAATTCAGGTCTTACCAAAGAATACTCATCAGCTATCGTAGCTAAAGAAGCCATAACATCAATTTGACTAATAACAGCTGCATTTGCTTTTAAATTAAATACTTCTTTTTTTAATTCTTCCTTAATCTCACAAAACAAATTATATTCCAGTTCAATTATTTTTTCTTCAGCATTCAAAACCAAAGCTTCTTTTTCTTTTAAAACAGGTGAGACAAATCTTTCCGCATTAGCCAAAGTTTGTCTTCTATCATATCCAAATTCATCTTTAACTAACCCAACCTGTCCTTTACTAATTTCAATATAATAACCAAACACCTTATTATAGCCAACCTTTAAATTCTTAATACCAGTTCTTTCTCTTTCTTCCTCTTCTAAGGAAGCAATAAATTCTTTACCGCCACTTCTAATCGCCTTTAATTCATCTAATTCCTTATTATATCCATCTTTGATAAGATAACCTTCATTTAGCGTAATAGGCGGATTTTCATATATTGCACTATCTAATAAATCATACAACTTGGTTTCATCTACTAAACTATACTCAAATCCTAATTTTTTAATTCTCTGATCAATACTAGGAAATACCTTTAAACTATTCTTTATCTGTAAAACATCTCTAGCATTTAAAGAACCACCAAATATTTTTCCACATAATCTTTCCAAGTCATAAACTTCATCTAAGAGTAACCCCAATTCATCCTTTATTAAGAATTCTTCTCTCAACTTGTCAATCATATCATATCTTTTATTTATACTATCCTTATCTTTTAAAGGTTTTAATAATTGATTTTTTAATAATCTCGACCCGCCAGCAGTCTTGGTCTTATCCATAAACCATAACAGAGAATAAGTTCTTTCTTTCAAACGAAGAGTTTCTACTATTTCCAAGTTCCTTATAGAATGAATATCCATCTCCAAATAATCATTAAATCTTATTACTTCAACCCCATTAAAGTGTGATAAATCTTTCAATTGCTTAACAACAAGATAATAAAACAGATGCTTAATGCCCGTAATATACTTAATCTCTTTAATATCTTTATAAATATCCTCATACTGCTTTTCTAAGTATTCCGAACAAATATTAACTTCAATACCATAGCTGTTCTTTAACAATTCTATTAAATCCTTATCGCCATCATCACTAATTATTATCTCTTTAATTCCAAGATTCAATATTGTACTAATTAATTTATCTAAAACCTTATCAATCTCTGCTACAGCTAAAAAACCAGTAGAAACATCAGCATAAGTAATAATATAAGATGTATGAAAATCTAATATACTAGCAATATAATTATTATCATGTTCATTCAACATATCAAAATCAACAATAGTTCCCTTACTAATAACTTGGACAACGCCTCTTTTAACCATGCCCTTTGCCTTTTTCGGATCCTCTAACTGCTCACAAATAGCCACTTTAAAGCCCTTATCTATCAACTTTTCGATATAAGGTTTTACACTATGATAAGGAACACCACACATAGGAATTCTTTCCTCTAAGCCACCATTCTTACTAGTTAAAGTGAGTTCAAGTTCCCTACTAGCAATAATACCATCCTCAAAAAACAACTCATAGAAATCACCCAGTCTAAAGAATAATAATTCCTCTTCATAACTATCTTTAATCTCCATATACTGTCTCATACCAGGACTCAACTTATTTCTATCAACTTCAATTCTTTTCATTATTCATCACAAGCTTTATAATACCATAAAAAATAAATAATTATAATAAAAAAAGATCTTTAAAGATCTTATAATCATGCACTCAGGATAACTATTAAAGCAATAATCAGTAGAAAAAATACTAAACCATACCTTCCTTTTGTATTTATCTCCATTCAAGAATCTCTCCCAACTAAATTCATTATAATCTAATCGCACTAACATAAAAAGAACAAAATAAAGTAATCGACACAATGTTTACAACTATTTAATCCCTATTGCTTTTGTAGCCCTAACTACAATTTTACTATTTTTAATTTTCTCTGCAACAAACCTAGGGCTAGGCATTTCATTACAACTATTAAATTTATCAACCAAAGAAATTATAAAACCCTCTTTATTTTTAGGCGGTATAACAGTTAATGGAAACATATGTGTCTTAATCGCATTAGTAATCCGCGAGTTTTCCAACTCAGGAAAAAATTTTACGTAATTCAAAGCAGCCGCCTCTCCATGAGTAAAAGCATGCATCTCAAACAAACTATGTTTTGCATAAACTTCCACCAAATACTTCCCACCATCTAAATCTTCTAAATCTTCACTATACATCCAAGACCAAGGATAAAAATCGTGTAGTAGCCCAGCAATAGCAGTATTCCTAGAATCAGCATTGAAAATCTTAGACATTATAAAAGACCTGAAAGAAACTAAAATAGAATGATCCCATACAGATATATTATGATGATGTGGAAAAAGTTTTCTCTTTTGAAATTCATCATTCAATAATATTTTTTCGACATATCCATACCATTCATCAAAAAAGGGGTTTAAGATAATCGAATGATCTATATAAGACAATACATCTTCATCATAATATTTATTACTCACTAACTTCACCTTCTAAATACTGAATAGCCTCTTTTAAAGAAGAAACTTTCACTATTTCAAACTCATAATTATTCTCTTCTTTTACTTTAACAGCTTCTTCATAATTATCGCTAGGAACAAGGAAAATGTCAATTCTTTTCTTCGCTGCACCGTTAACTTTGTGTTTAATACCACCAATTTCTCCAACATTCCCAAATTCATCTATTGTCCCAGTTCCTACTACAACTCTTCCCCTAGTTAAATCCTTACCAACAATACCACTATAAACCATTAATCCCATCATAAGTCCCCCACTAGAGCCGGATTCCGAAGCAGCAGAATCTAATTCAACCTTATAAGGAGAGTCAATATCAAAAGTAGTAAGACTAGCAACGCCTATCTTCTTCTCACCATCAATATTCACTATTTCCGCTTTAGCAGCCTTTTCTTTACCATTTCTTAAAACTTTAAATTCTAAAATATCTGCCTTATTACCATCATTTATTTTTTTAACTAACTCACTAACATCATTAATCTCAATTCCATCTACAGAAAGAATATTATCCCCAACCATTAAGGATGTTTTCGCTTCATTATAAATATAAATAACATTATTCTTCTTATTTTTCTTCTCGCTTTTAATACCCGCTTCATTCAAAGCAGCAAGAACTGCAGAGTTTTTACTTTGTTCTAAATATAGCCGACTACGTTTATTAGCATCTTCAACACTCTCGTTAGGTAACATATTATCACTACTTTTTACTACATCCCATTCATCGTTTAACAAACCATACAAAATATAGGGGATGCTACCCTGAGCTACTGAAACATAAGCCATATTAAAACTGCCCTCGACAGGAACCTTATCTCCATTTACTTTAACCCTTTCAGATAAATCAATTAATCCCCCAGGCATTTCCACATCATAAGGTAATTTAACAAAGCTAACAATTAAACAAATACATATTAAAAGAACGAAAAAGAAATTATTCTTTAGATAATCAAAAAATCTCTTAACCAAAATCATTATCTCCTTTGCTAAGCCCTACAGTCAGTCGAATGTTTAGTCCAATAATTAGTATGCGCTTCAAAATCTACCGGAGGATTAATATTACTTCTAAAGTAATACAAAAATTCCAAATCAAAATTCATAATAGTATTAGAAACAGAACTAGACATCAAAACAGGATATTTAAGAGCAAAATATCTACTTTCGCATACTTTTTCTCCACCCTCAAAGCAATCATAATATTGTAATTGATATTGACAATCACTAGCATTCCCACTACCAGGATAATGCCCGCTTTCTAAACGCCATGCCTCATAATGTAGGGGAGTTTTAGAATCCGCCGTATCACTATATCCATAAATAAAATAGTCATAATCATTATCCTTATTAGAAGCAGTAATTAAAAAATATGGCTTTGCTGTTTCATTGTTATAAACGACCTTAACGCAAGACTTCATCTTATAAACATCCCGATTATTAATCTTTTCACTCAAAGAATCACAATCATTAATTGAAGTAATTGTTTTATTAACAAAATCATTTTGAACCTGTTGCATTATAATTGATCTGTTAGATAAATCCCTAGTTTTCCCCTCGCCTAAAACTTGTTCATTTTTCAAATCAACAAGCAAATTCAAAACCTGTACCATAACAATAGATACTAGTCCAATCGCTAGTATTATTTCCACTATAGTCATTCCTTTTGAACCTAGTATCCTTTTCATCTTATCTATCCTTTCATACCAACTGAATTTTATAATTAAAATTAAGCTTTTCTTTCAACAAATCTTTATTAGTATCCAATTTATACCAATACTTTATAGAATGTATTTTAGTATAACCAGAGTTTAAAGCTTTTAAACCCAAAACATATCCCCCTTGACTTCTCTCTAACGAAGATAAATCACTAATATATATATCATCTAAAGAAATTCTCACTTGCTTTAATACATCTTCATTATGAATGCTAGGAAAAACTACAATTTCATAATTAATAACTTCTTTTTGATTATTAGTAATAGTATAAGTAATTCCTTCATTACTTAAAGCCTTACCATCACTAACAATATCCATCCCCATAAAACTCTTGTCATCTAAAATAGTTACAACATCATCATAACTAGCAATTGCTTCACTATCGTTTCCTTTTAAAGAAAACAAAGCATAAGAAGATACTATTACAAAAAAAATTAAAGCTAATAACTCAAATACTATTTCCCTTTTCAACACATTACTAACTTTCATATTTCACCTCATAAGGATTATTCTTAGTTCCATCTCCACCAGATAAAACAATATAATCGGACAATTCTAATACTTCGCTACTAGTATGTCTTCCATTATCAGTATCAACAATCGTATTATTCACAAAAATCCTACCATCATCAAACCAATAATCGTTATATTCTTTTAACCACGAATCAAATAAATCCATATTAGATTCATCTACTTCACGGTTATTAAAAGTTCTCAAAAAATCCCTAACAGACAAATAAGAGTTTTCTTCATTAAATTCATTCGTATTATAATCAATACTAATTATTTTAAATCTACTATTTATTAAACCTATAATTCTATAAATCCTATCATTATATCTAATATAATTATTTGGCTGACCATAATAAATATAATTCCCTTCATTATCCTTAAAGACTTGTTCATCATTAACCAAATTGGTTTTTAAAAAATCATCTTCCAATACACTAATATTAATACTAACTCTTTCATTAGTATCTTTTAAACTTAAAACTTTAATATTAAAAACATGCTGATCCCCATCCATACCAAACGGTTTTAAAGAAACAACCTCCTTGGCATTATTGAGTATCAATCTCATTTCAGAGTTATCAACAGAATAATAAACCTCTTCATTACCCAAATAATTCAATTCTATCAAGACGTTAACATCTTTGCTGTGTTTATTCACAATACTTATATTACTACCCTTAATATTATCAGCTTTTAATTTATTAACTCTAGTAATAGGAATTGTTTCCCCATGCTCAAAAGTGATACGCAAATTATCCTTTTCCTTATTAATTGCCACATATTCACTAGTACCAGAATCTTTAGAATATGTAGCAGATAAGACAACAACGCTTAAAGATAGTATGACAAAAATAGTTAAATAAAATCTTTTACTCATATCATCACCCGTATCATATCTTAATAATATTATATAACAAAAAAAGAAACATTTAAATAAAATGTTTCTTTATTTAGTTATCTCTTTTTCTTTAAATAAATATTTAAAAATATCACTATAATTCTTTACCAAAATAATTTTTACCGAATCCTTAACAAGTTTAGGAATATCATTTAACTCTCCATTATTCTCATAAGGAATAAAAATCTTTTTTATCCCATCATTATAAGCCGCAATTATTTTTTCCTTTAATCCACCTATTTTTAATATATCCCCTCTAAGAGAAATCTCTCCAGTCATAGCCACCTTTCTATCAATTTCAATCCCCAACAATAAACTTAATAAAGAGGTAGTTATAGCAGCTCCAGCTGATGGGCCATCTTTTTTAATTGCCCCCTCTAAAAAATGAATATGTATATCCGACTTATCAAAATTGACCTTTTCAATTCTAAACTCCTTCTTTTTGCTCTTAATATAACTAAGAGCTACCGAAATACTCTCTTCCATCGATTGGCCAAGCATACCAGTAATATTAACTTTCCCCTTACCGGAGTAAATAGTTGATTCAATCGGCATCACAATGCCCCCAACACTAGTATAAGCTAGTCCATTAACTAAACCAGCTTGCATAGTAACAACATTATTCTTTATATCATATTTGGGTGGGCCCAAGAATTTAACCAAATCGCTCTTCTTAACAATTGTTTTTATTGGACTATTTAGCTCTTTAACAGAATTAGTAACAATTTTTCTAACTATTGTACTAATATTTCGATCCAAATCCCTAACCCCTGCTTCTTTAGTATATTTAGTAATAATATCCATAATAATATCATTACTAAACCTAATCTCTTTACTACACACTAAATGTTCTTGATAAATATTAGGAATCAAATAATTCTTTGCTATATCCAACTTTTCAAACTCTGTATACGAAGATAATTCAATTACTTCCAATCTATCATACAAAGCCGGTGGAATATCTTCCTCGCTATTAGCAGTTAAAATAAATAGAACATCTTTCAAATCAAAAGGTTCTTCAACATAATTATCTACAAACATAAAGTTTTGTTCGGGATCTAGTATGTCTAACAAAACAGAAGCAGGATCCCCTTTATAATCCTTAACCATTTTATCAATTTCATCTATTAATATTAAAGGATTAGCTGTTCCACACTTCTTTAAGGCTTGAATTATTTTACCAGGAGAAGCACCAATATAAGTCCTTCTATGCCCGTTTAGCTCGGCACCATCATTCAATCCACCAACTGATATCTTATAAAATTCCTTTTTTAAGCTTTTAGCAATCGCAATAGCTAAAGAAGTTTTTCCAACACCGGGTGGCCCCACAAAGCATAAAATTGGGCTCTTCAGATTTTTATTTCTTATTTTTACGGCAATATACTCAACAATTCTATTCTTAGCTTTATCAAGCCCAAAATGGCTAGAATCTAGCACTTCCCTAATCTTCTCTAGATTCTTCTCATCAGCACTATAAATACCAAATGGTAAATCAAGAACTAAATCCAAATAATTTCTAATTGAACTTACCTCTGGATTACTCTCAGATGTATAATCAAGCTTTTTTACCTCACTAGTAAGTTTATTCTTTAGCTTCCCCGGAGCTTTTAATTCGTTGATTCTTTCTAAATAATCACCAATTATTTCATCTTTTAAATCATCTTCGCCAAGTTCTTTCCTAATTACCTCTAATTTTTCTCTTAATACATATTCTCTTTGATTCTCTTCAAACTCATTGCGAAGGACATCATCAAGTTTAGCATCCAACTGAGCAACCTGTAATTCTATTGACAAATCATATACCAAAGCATTAGCTCTATGTAGCTCATTTATCTCCCTCATATAAAGCAATTTCTTACTCAAAGAAAAAGGCATAAATGAAACAACTAAATCAGTCAGTTTATCCAAATCATTAGTGCTTCTAATACTTGCTAAAATACTATTACCAGACATAGATATATCAATATAATCATCTAACAACTCAATTATTTTTCTTCTAAGAGCAGTTTCTTCTACCTCATCAAATCTTGGAAGTTCTACCTCGTTAAATTCCGAAGTAAGAATATCCGAATCTTCCCTTCTATGAATAAATTGAGATATCTTAACCCTTTTTACCCCTGATACAACTATTCTTATATTTCCATTAGGCAGTTCCAATTTATTAATAATTTTACCAATCACACCAATATTAGGTAAATCTGAAATATCCGGCGCCTCTTCATAAGGATTTGTAGGACAAATAACAAGAATATTACTATCATATTTATTTATAGCAACGTCAATTACTTTTGATGAAATGTTACTACTCAAATCTAATTTTACATCTTGATATGGGAGAAGTACTATTCCTTTAAGAAGCATCACTGGTAAGTTATTCATAGCATTTCTCCTCCCTAAAAATATAATAGCATTTATTATAAATACATATTCATTTTTTGTAAATAAATATACCCCATTTTTCATAAAAAAAAGCAATATTTATTGCTTTAAAATATTTATATCATTTTCATAATTAATACAATAATTACCCTTAGTTCTTGATATCAATAACCTTGGTTCATCAAACGTATCAAAAGAACTATTAAAATGAATTTGATAAATATCATATAACTTGTCATCCATTTTATCTCTCTCTATATCCTCGTAACAAGGAACCTCTTCATCGTTATAAAAAACTATAAAATTAAATGTTCCTTTTTCACTTGAGCTCTCATAATACCGTTTACTCAAATTACCACCAGAACTAGAATACTTCTCACTATTAATATAATTAACCTTATTATTACCAATAAGCACCAAATCATCATCAGTTAACAAGACAATACTATTAGTATAAAAATATAAGTTAACACTGCTATTCTCGCTCTCAATCAAAGTAGTTATATTAGTATCCTTGTCGTAGCGCACCCCGCCATCAGTAAAACTATAATCATTAACTTCTAATCCATCAACCTGTTCTAACTTAATAACTCCCAAACAATCATTACTAAAATACTTAGTAAAAATTCCATTTTTTACTTCAAAGACATATTCATAAGAACTAACAGTACAGGTTCCAACCTCAATCTTCTTATTAAGAGTAACCCTATGACTATAAAATCCATCATTAGCCGCCTTGACTTTCTTAATATTTTCAATAATTTGTAATTGTTGTTTATTTCTTTTGGTAATCAGGCCA
Source organism: uncultured Erysipelotrichaceae bacterium (assembly GCA_902800945.1). Taxonomy (GTDB): domain Bacteria; phylum Bacillota_I; class Bacilli_A; order RF39; family UBA660; genus Coprovivens. The sequence goes on from CADCFX010000026.1 coordinate 23,454, forward strand.
TCAGAACTTTTAAACCAAATGAAAACACCATAACCAGCAACAATCAACGTTATCACAAAAGAAAAAAAATACAGCTTATTATTCACTAGCTTATTAATAAAAGCATTATTACAAATCTTTTTATCCTTCTTCTCCATACAACCACTCTTTACTATATTTATTATATCATTCTCTTTCAAAATAAAAAAGCCTTTTGGCTTTTTATTCCATTTCTTCACCAGTAAGTATAGACATAGCTCTCTTCATCCTCAAATCATATTTAACAACATCCATACCACCGATATAAGTTAAGAACTCGTCTTTATCAATACCATACTTATCGGCTTCTTTTTGAGCATGTTCTTCTGCTTCTTTATCAGAAACCTCTATTTTCTCTGCTTTAGCAATTTCTTCAATCAAATAACGAGCTTTGATATTCTTAGTCGCTTCTGGTTCTAAATCTTTTTCGAAATCCTCTTTAGTTTTACCAGAAAATTGTAAATACATTTCTAAACTAATTCCTTGTTGTTGTAAACTCTTAGCCATTCTCTCACTAATTCTTTTAACTTCATCGTCGATTATTTCCTTATTAATTTCAACTTCCAAATTATTTGAAGCGGCAACTATTACATCATCATAGTATTTCTCATTAGCTTCAGCTGTTTTCTTATCAGTTATCGCCTTTTTTACTTCTTTATCAAACTCTTCCTTAGTAGAAATATCTTTATATCCTAAATCTTCAAAAAATTCTTTATTAAACTCAGGTAATACCCTTTCCTTTATTTCTTTAACCTTAACTTGAAATTTAACTTTCTTCCCTTTTAAAGCTTCAGTATAATCATCAGGGAACATAAGATCCAACTCCTTCTCTTCCCCAACCTTCATGCCAACTATACCTTCCTCAAATCCAGGAATAAAACTATGAGATCCTATCTCAAGAGGATAATCTTCTCCAGTACCACCATCTAACTCTTTTCCATCAACAAACCCTTTAAAATCAATAACAGCCGTATTTCCTTCTAATACTTCACCATTTTCTTTTACTACCATTTCAGCATAACGAGACGCTATACGAGCTTCTTCTTTTTCTAATTCTTCTTTAGAAACTGATACTTTTTCTTTTTTAACTCCTAAATCTTTATATTTACCAAGTTTTACTTCAGGTCTAGTAATAACAGTAAACTCCATTTTTATACCGTCCTTACTAATACTCTTAATATCAACTGCTGGTTCAACTACAGGAGTAAGATCATTCTCTTCTAATACTTTTTTATAACCACTCTGTAAAGCAGCATCAGAAGCATCCATAAACAATGACTCTATACCAAATCTTTGTAAATAAATATCTTTAGGACATTTTCCTTTTCTAAATCCATCTACTTTTAAATCCTTATTTCTTTTTTTAAAAGTATTATCTAATATTTTACTCCATTCTTCACCTTTTATCTCTGTTTCAAATTTCTGAACATTCTTCATAAATTCTCTCTCCTTAACACCACAATATTATATCTTACATAAAAAAGAATATCAAGAAAATAAATTATTAATATTAAAAACAAAAAAAGTTCTAAATAAGAACCTTTTTAAATCTTAAATTCTGTTTCGTTTCTCTTTTTTAAAACTATAACAACAAGTAACAGAGCTAACAATGCAATTATGATTCCAAATTCAGTAAATGAACCAGTCTCAGGATTCTTTGAATCAATAGTAGATTCTTCAGTTGTAGTAGGATCAACACTAGCTACAGAAGTACCATCAGGAGTACTCATATTATCTTGATTTGTAGTATTACCAGTATAATAATTATATAAATAAGTAGTAAACTGATTGCTTAACACAACCTGCATTTTCCCACTAGCATTATCATAACAGAATCCCATATTAACAAGGTTACAACCAGAACCATAATCAACGCTACTAACAGTAGTATTTGCTTCTTTAGCAGAACGATACTCATTATTATTGCTAGATAAATCAACTATATATCTAAGCACCTTATCAGAGCCAACAGCTTCACTAGGAGTTTTTCCTGACCCCAAGTTATAAGAAAGTATATTATCACTAGCAGAATAAGTAAATTCAATGTTTTCAGTTCCTGTATTTACCGTGAATGCCGAACCATCCGTTTGACTTGTAACAGAATACCCCTCTTCAGCCTGAAATTTAGCAATTACATCTCTTACGTCGATATTTTCTGCTTTAACCAAACCACATACACAGAAAACCATAACGCTTACAATAAAATATTTAATCTTTTTCATCTTCTCACCTCTACTATAAACATTATACCAAAAATATAAAAAAAGGAAATCAATAATTATCTATGTTTACACAATTAAACAACAAAAAAATTACAAAGACCTAGAAAAAGATGTTGGGTCGTCACCATCATCAAATCTAACAGAGAAATAATTCATTAGCAAATTCAAATCAGTAATCTCCTCATCCGGATTATAAGGATTTTTAAAAAGTAAAGTAGCAGGATATTGAGGATTATTCACATTATACTCATCGAACATGGCTAAAAATTTAGTCAATCCATCAAACTGTTCCTTAGTAATATTTTCAGGATAATGTAAGGAACTACAACCAATCATAACAGAAACCAATCGTATACAAATCGTATTATAATAAGCCGCAACTTCCTGAGCAATATCGTTTTTATGCGGAAGAGCGC
>CADCFX010000027.1 GCA_902800945.1 uncultured Erysipelotrichaceae bacterium
AATAAATATTTATTACAAAACAAATGGAGATTGGCAGTTATTAGGAAAAGTTAAAACAACTGCAAGCAATACTTATGTATTTATTGATAATAATAATAATGAAAGTACCATTAATAGTTCTAATCAAATAGATCTTCCACAAGGAACAATTGGAATAAAGGCTTCTTATGATACTAAAAGTTACTCATCGAATCTAACATTAGCTTTTAAATCACAATTAATTAATTCTGATAAAGTTCGAAGTTTATATAATGGAAAAGACACATTATACGTTTATAACATAAATACGTTATATGCTAGTAAGGGAAATAATATTTACTCTTCTCCTAACTATGGATATACTATAAAAAGTAATATTAAGAGTGTCATGAACGAAATAGACCAAGAAAGATATGGTACAACAGATATGGCTCACGAATACGATTATATGCTATATACAAGAATTAGCGGCGGCATCACGGACGAGAAAAAAGATGTAACATTTAGTAATGATGTACTAAATAGAAGAATAGTAGCCGATTATACCGCTTATGCATATGAAAAACGCGATTTCAGTTCAGAAGTATTAACAGCAGACGAAATTTATGATTACGGAATAATAACAGAGCAGAAGAACGGAACCTTCTATGATTTATTACCAATAGGAGTGTATGCTAATTTAGATACAATTTCTGTAAAAGGATATAAAACAGGCGTTGATATACCAGCCACGTCTTCTATTATCAACAACTGGCGTGGAACCGGCAGAGATATGCTCATTGTCAAAGCCAAAGTGGCGGCGGATCAAACCAACAGATATAATTCTTCTACAGAAACATATAGTGGTATGCAATTATCATTTACCGCATATTATGATTGGGATAGTATTTCCGATTATGGAAATAGTTTAACAAATACTATAGCTTATAAATCAAATAGTGGTAATTTAAGTAATGGTTTTGCAGATAGTTTATCAAGCTTATCCGCAGGAACTCTACAAGATAAAGATTTAATGGAAGATCTCGATAATGATGGTAACCCAGCTGGTACTGCAACGGATACTGTTTATGCCCAAGTGCCAGGTATAATCTCCTTTAATACAGCTTCTGATGCATCTTTTAGAAAAGGTGTTAAAACAGCTGATATGACTAAGTTTGTTGATGGTCATGATGGCACAGTCATTGCCTCAGCAGGGGGATATTATTCATATCAATTGCGTTACCAATCACAAAAAAACATGTTAAGTAGTGGCCTAGTATTGTATGATGTATTTGAAGAATATGATGATGGCGTAACTCCAAGATGGAAAGGGTCGTTTGTCAATATTAATACATTACAACCAGAATTACTTGGAGTTAAACCGGTTGTGTACTATTCAACATCTAAAAACATAAATCTATATGAAAATGGAAAAGCAACAATTGATGTTCCACATCCTTCCGCTGCTGACTTGTCGAATGAAAGAATTTGGTCTACAGAAGCTCCAAGCGATTTAACTAAGGTAACAGCAATAGCAATTGACTTGAGGAAAGATACTAATGGCAACGATTTCACATTAGGTTCAGAGGAAAGTATTACCATGACTGTAACAATGCAAGCTCCAATTGAAAATGCCAAACAATTAGAGGCACAAAATGCTAAGGCGCTTAATGCAGCATGGTGGGAAGGCTCAACTAAACAAGGGGAGGAAAACCCGCATTTTAACTTCTCTGTTTATGAATGGACAGAAGTTAAGATTAGAGATGTCCAACTAGGAATAGATAAAAAGTCATATGTAGCTTCTGGTACCATAGAAGAACCGACAGTTGTTCAAAAAGGAGAAAAAATAATATATGATGTCGTAGTAGATAATAAGAGCAATTATGAATCTTTCCAAGATGTTTATGTTTATGACTATCTTCCAAGTGCCGTTACTTCTCATCCTAATCAGTATGCCTATTATAAAGAAGGAGAAGGGGATATTAATAATTACAAGTTAATAAAAGATGATGGCCTTATTGATTATACTCTTGATAAAAACAAGAACACTATAAGATTCAAAATAAGTCAAATCTTATCAGGAGAGAATATTCACATCTTAATCCCAGTTACTGTTACGACGAATGAGAAAGAAGTAATAAAAAACAAAGCTGAGTTAACGGGATTTAATAACAAATCATTAAGTATAGTATCACCGATTACTTATCATATAAGCGATTCCGGGGCAATAAGTATTACTAAGCAAGTCAAAACAAAATATAAAACTGCCGGAATAGATAATACACGAGATTTTAAATTTAAAATAACTCTCATTTTGCCAAATGAAGAAGAACAAAATGATGAATATATACTGATTAATCAGATCCCTGATTTAGACTTGTTAAATACTAAATATGGGGATGTGGAATTTACAGATGGTATTGGCTATTTCACATTAAAAAATGGAGAATCAATAAATCTCTTCAATATTCCATTTGGATTTGGCTATAAAATTGAAGAAGAAGATTATCCAAAAGAAGAATATGAGTCATCTATTAGTTCAAGTACCGGAATAATAACCTCTAATAATAAAATAGATATAATAGCAACTAATACCTACTTATTAGATATTAAACACCCAGAAATAATCAATAATGATAATCCGGAAACTAGTACATATTCAAAAGTTTTAAGAATAATAATATTAACTCTTTCTTTATCATTATTACTTTATATTACTATTAAAAAGAATAAAGTACCTAAATTCTCCAACAAGTAATAATAAAACCATCACATTTGTGATGGCTTTATTTTTTCCTATTTATTAACTACCTCTTCTAAAGCTAAATTATTATCCATTATATACTTTGCCAACTTTTTACTTCCCACATATCTTAAATGCCATGGTTCGTATCCATAACCAGTAATACTTTCTTTTCCTTTAGGATACCTTAAGATAAATCCATAATCACTAATAATAGAATGTAAGTATTTATATAACTCATTTAATTCTTCCGCCGAGTCAAAATTCCACTTGCCATGTATACAAGCACAGATATCTATTGCAAGCCCTGTCTCGTGTTCACTATGTCTCGGTTTAGCTACATACATATTTGCATGTTCTGTTTCTTTTTCTTCAGCAACTTTATTATATAAATCTTCTTGATCGACAGTGTATCTATAACCACTTTGTAATTCAATTACATATCCTTTCTTTTTCATTGCTTTTTTTAATTCCAAGAAAGCGTAATAAACCGCTTCCTCCATCAAGCTCTCTCTTTTATCAATACTAGGGCATTTTGAATCATATGCAATTATCTTATACTTCAAATCATTAGGTATACTGTGCTCCTTATTAATTAGAATCTTGTATTTATTATAAGATTCCTCAACTAGCCAATCAAATATTTTATGGTCTTTTATTAATTCGGGGTGATATTGGACACCTAACATACAGGCTCCATCTCTAGTGTATTCTACTGCTTCAACTATATCATCATCAGCTTTAGCAGAAACCACTAAGGAATCAGGAATTCTTGCTACAACATAAGTATGTAGTGATGGAACTCTAATCTCTTTTTCATTATATATTCTTTCCATTATGGTTCCTTTTTTAATTTTTATTCTATGCTTAGAACTCTCAATTGTCTGAATTTCTTTTGTTACATAATGATCGTGATTATTTATTCTATTTTCTTCCAACCTAAACAAGTATGGCTTAATATCCTTATTAGCTTCATAAGTGGCATTTATAGAAAGCTTTTTATTGCTTAATCTATCCTCAACTATGTTTAAGAATGTGGTCATAGCCTGCATTCCTAGACATACCCCCAAAAATGGCTTGTGATTTTTTATAGCATCGTCAAAAATCTTATAAAACTCTTTTTTTATACATCTACCTCCTGGCCATATGTAAGCGTCGCATATATCAAAATATTGTTTTACATCACTATTTAAAATACCTATAGGAATAGCCCCGGAGTCAACTACCATCTGTTCATACATTCTAACAAATGATGCTTTATCTTGATAAGGGTCGTTATCATCATTTTTCAAATTATAAGTTGGTAGTATACCAACAACTATTTTTCCCTTAATCATAGTATCATCTCCATAAAATAATTATAACAAAGAGGCTTATTAATTCCAACAGTATTATCATAGACAAGCTAGATGTGGTAGAAAAGAGCTTTATTACATGTTACAATAATATAAAATGAAAGAGGTGTTTCTATATGAGTAGAATACTAGTTTGTTACTTTTCTGCAAGTGGAGTAACTAAAAAAGTGGCAGAAAGAATAACAGAAGCAGTAAATGGAGATATTTTTGAAATAGAGCCCCAAGTAAAATATACAACTGAAGACCTAGATTGGAACAACAAGCAAAGCAGAACGTCGATAGAGATGAGTGATAAAAGCTCTCGTCCAGCCATTGTTAAAAAAGTAGATAACATCGATACTTATAATACGATTGTTATCGGCTTCCCAGTTTGGTGGTATACCGCTCCAACTATTATTAATACCTTTATCGAAGAAAATGAATTAAAAGATAAAAAAATATACATATTCGTAACAAGTGGCGGTTCTAGCCAAGCTGGTAGTTTTAAAGATTTAAAAGAACAATATCCTAATTTAAACTTTATAAGTGCTAAAAGATTCAATGGAAATGAAGACGTAGAAGAGTATATAGAATGGGTAAAATAAGAAGGAAAAATAAGATGAAAAGAAAAGTATTGTTGATAGTTTTTATGTTATTAACACTTTGTTTAGCCTCTTGTAAATCAGAAGAAAAAAAAGAAGAGAAGAAACCGATTACCAAACAAGAAGAAAAAATAAACATCAGTGAAAGAAAACAAAGAATTATCAACCTAATAAAAACCGAAATGATTAATCAAAACCATATGTTGACAGATAATATCAAAACTCTTGATATTACAAAGGTTTATTTATATGGTTATTATAGTGAGACTGGAAAAAAAGACTTTGAGATAGGATATACTTATTCCTGTCAAAGCGAGGAGAATTGTATCAAAGGACTTAATTCAGAGCCAAATACGAGCAACACTATATGGATAAATATGGATAGCGAAGAAACTAAGATTTATAGTATAAATACTGGAATAAGTATCAGTGCGAGTGATATTAATAGTAAAAGATACCTAAGAATAGGAGAATTAGTAGAATAGAGGAATAATATGTTTAATAATGCTAAAAATGCAAAACTAGAAATTGAAGATACTTACGTAGATTATATTTCTTTTGGCAGAGGTAAAAAGAATCTAATATTGATTCCTGGAGTGGGAGAAGGATTAAAAACTCTAAAAGGTTATGCAATCCCATTCTCTGTGATGTATAGAAAATATACCAAGGACTATAAAGTATACTCATTTAGTAGAAGAAATAAAATGCCTAATGGTTTTACCACAGAAGATATGGCAAAAGATATTATTAAACACATGAATGATTTGGAAATCAAAAAAGCTGATGTGGTAGGAGTTTCTCAAGGAGGAATGATTGCTCAATATTTAGCAATCCATGCCCCCGATAGAATTAATAAGCTTGTCTTAGTAGTAACTGTACCAAAGCCTAACAATGTAATAGAAGAATCTGTTAATACGTGGTTAAAAATGGCTAAAGAAAAAGACTTTAAAGGCATTATAATAGATACTGCAGAAAGATCATATGTTGGAAAATACTTAGAAAGAAATAAAAAGCTCTACAAATTATTGAATTTTTATAAAAATAGAGCTACATATGATAGGTTTATTATTGAAGCAGAAGCGTGCTTATCACATAATGCCTATAATAAATTGGATCAGATAAAGAATCCTACACTAATCATTGGAGCTCAAAAAGATAGAGCGGTAGGTATAGAAGGATCTAAAGAGCTTCATGATAGAATTACCGGAAGCGAATTATATATCTATGAAGATTATAGCCATGGGGTATATGAACAAGCGAAAGACTTTAATAGTAGAATATTGACATATTTAGAAAAATAATTAGCACTCGCTATTGACAAGTGCTAATTATAGTGGTATTATTTAATTGTAATAAGAAGAAAATCTTATTATAGGTATTAAAATTATATTTGTGCTACCTAGTCGTAACACGTTATGAAAGGAAGTTGATATATATGATGTTAGTACCAAGAAAGAACAGCTTTGACTTGTTTGATGATTTCTTTGACGAGGATTTCTTTCCAAGAGATGATTTTTTTCCAAAAAAAGATAGAAATCTAATGAAAACGGATATCAAAGAAAAGAAAGATAGATTCATTTTAGAAATTGATTTGCCAGGATTTGAAAAAGACAAAATTAACATTTCATTAGAAAAAGGATATTTAAAGATTCATGCTAAAGTGAATAAAGAAGAAAAGAAAAATGACGACGAAAAATTTGTACGTCGCGAAAGGTTCTTTAGTGAATGTTCACGTAGCTTCTACGTTGGAGAAGATATTAAAGAAGAAGAAATCCACGCTGAGTTTAAAAATGGTATATTAAGAATAGAAATACCTAAAAAAGAAGCAATATCAGGAACTAAAGAAGTAAAACAAATACCAATCAAATAATAAAGAATCAGCTTATGCTGATTTTTTTAGTAAAACTTGACGAAAAGGGGGGCGTAATTTAAAATATTAAACCATTCAGAGGAGAACAGGAAAATATGGAAATAAGAACGTGTAATTGTCCCGCCTGTGGGGCACCTATTGATGTGTATAATAAAACTAGATCATGCCCATACTGTGGCTCAATCCTAATATACAACAATACTGGGGCTTCAATTTCTGCCTGCGAAAATGCATTAGAAAAATGTTTGTCTTATGAACAATTGTTACAAGAAAAGACAGACGAAGTACGCAACTATAAAACTGGGGCATTTAGTACAATATGCTCAACGATTAGTGTTTGTATGGCATATTACGTCTGGGGTTTACCGCTGGAATTATGCTTTGTACCAGCTACATATTTTGCCATAAGTGGTATAAGTGTTGCCGCTTTAATGAGAGCTATTAAAGAAAAAAAAGAACTAGAATCTCAGAATCAAAAAGAAGATCTGGGAGAAGAAAGACGTCTGAAACTATAACTATTAATATCACTATAAAGGAGAAATCCTTTTTTGCATACTATCCAAAGAAGTTTATCTTATTAAAAAGTATAACTGGCAAAGGAAAAAAATGCCATTATTTGCAAATAATCTGAGCAAGTGGTACCACAACACCATTTAAAGGAGGGCGTGTATGGTAACAATAACTAAAAAGGCACACGAAATGACAGGAATGTTAATAAACGCCCTATCAATAGAGGGGGGCCAAACAGAAGCACAAGAATACATATTTAAACATGGTTTAATATGCTATCATAAAGACTCGTATTTACGTAACAATGGCTTCGACAACATAGCAAATTCAAACCTATTAAAAGTTGAAAGAATAGATTCTAAAAAAGTATTAGCAGATCCATACATACAAAACTTCAAATGCACTTATGACATTTCGGGAAACATAGTTATGGGACTTGAAAGGAAAATTCCGGGATACTATCTTGCTAAGTACAGAGAAGACAAAAGAGATCCGTATACATTTGCCAGAATAACGAGCTATTGTTATACGAATATTCCTCTTTTACTACCTGTTTTATATGAGGGAGTAAACAGAAAAGAAGAATGGATGACGGTTGAACCATATGAAATTATGACTCATAATTCAAGAGCCGTAAAAGCGCGCGGCCGTGTTTTATTGTTGGGATGCGGATTGGGCTATAGTGCATTTAGATTGGCTTTGGAAGAACAGGTTAAAAGCATAGATATTGTTGAATTAAGCCCCGACGTCAAAAAGCTTTACGATAAAAATGTACGCGACATAACTCCTAATAGAGATAAAATAAATGACATAATACTAGATGATGCTATAAAATACTTATATTCAACAAAATTAGAAAAATACAATCACATAGATGTCGACATATGGCGTGATACTTTGGACATGATTTATCCGTATTTAAAGTGTTTAGCACTAGAAGACCAATATCCAGATGTAACCTTTTCTTACTGGATAGAAAATACTTTTTATACAGATTTACAAGCAGAGTTGTTAAAAATAATGCTTTATCTTTTAGTTGGTAGTGATGGATATTTTGAAGAATGGACTATACCTGGACTAAATACATTGGCAAGATATATTATAAGAAAATCAGAAATAACCATTTCAAGTCCGGCGGATTTAAACAGACTATTGAACCCAGCCTATTTGAGAAAAATGGTGAAAGAATTTGCCTTAACCAATCCTGACGATGTTGAAAAGATTGGCGCGGACGTAGGGAAATATATAACGGCTGGAATGTCAAGCGTCAATAAATCTCAGACACATATGCTTTAAGACTACTTTGAAGGAGAAATCCTTCTTTTTTCATGGTATAATCAATTTAGAAAGTAGATGATATCATGGCTATAATTGGTACATTTATGGTACCTCATCCTCCTTTAATTGTACCGGAGATAGGAAAGGGGGATGAAAAGCAAGTAGAAAAAACACTTAACTCTTATCAAGAAGTTGCTAAAGAAATAGCAAGGTTAAAACCGGAAACAATAGTAATATCCAGTCCTCATGCTAGGTACTATAGTGATTACTTTTACATATCTGGTAGTGAAAATGTAAAGGGCAATTTTGGCTCGTTTGGTGCAAGTAGCATAATTTTTGATGAGGAAATAGACATTGAATTAGCTAAAGAAATAGAAAGAATCGCCGAAAAAGATAGTTTCCCTAGTGGATGTATAAAAGATGAAGTTCTTGATCATGGCACAATGGTGCCATTGTATTTCATCAGAAAAGAATTGCCTAAATGTAAAATAGTAGTTGTTGGCTTGTCAACTTTACCACTTTTAGACAATTATCATTTGGGTATGATAATTAATGAAGCTGTGCAAAACATAAATAGGAAAGTAGTATATGTTGCTAGTGGAGACCTATCTCATAAGTTACAAGAATATGGTCCATATGGTTTTATTAAAGAAGGACCGATATACGATGATAGAATCATGAAAACAATGTCTAGCGGAAACTTCAATGAATTATTAGAATATGAAGAATCATTTTTAGATAAAGCTGCCGAGTGTGGCCATCGTTCTTTTACCATTATGGCCGGGACCCTAAATGGATATAATGTACAAAGTAAACAACTATCTCATGAAGATGTTACCGGTGTAGGGTATGGAATATGTACCTTTTACCCACAAGAGAGAAGCAAAGATAGAGATTTTTATGATAAATACCTAAACGATACCCTAATTAAAACACAAAGCAATGATGAATATGTTAATTTAGCTAGAAAAACAATTGAAACATATATAAAAGATAATATAAAAATAGAAGTACCAGAAAATACTCCTAAAGAATTATTAAATAATAAAGCTGGAGTATTCGTTTCAATACACAAACTTGGCACCCTTAGAGGCTGTATTGGTACCTTTTTACCAACTACTGACTCCATCGCCACGGAAATAATAAATAATGCTATCAGTGCTTCTACTGAAGATCCGCGTTTCAGACCGATAACAGAAGATGAATTGAAATATTTGGAAATAAATGTCGACGTCTTAAGTAACCCACAACCAATAGAATCTCAAAATCAGTTGGATCCTAAAAAATATGGTGTAATAGTAACAAGCGGATATAAAAAAGGATTATTACTGCCAGATTTAGAGGGAGTAGATACCATAGAAGAACAAATAGCTATTGCTAAAAATAAAGCAGGAATTCTAAAAGATGAAGAAATATCATTAGAGAGATTTACAGTAACTCGTCATAAATAGTAAGGAGATAAAATATGAAAAAAATATTTATTTACTATAGTCATAGCGGTAATGGAGATTTAGTAGCAGAATTCTATAAAAAAAAGGGATATGATGTAGAAAAGATTATTCCTAGTAATCCTTTACCTAAGAACAAGTTCCTATCCATTTTAATAGGAGGATATAAAGCAAGTGTTGGCTATAAAGACAAATTAAAAAAATTATCTATTGATCCAAATAATTATGACGAAATAATTATTGGTTCTCCAATTTGGAATAGTCGCTTATCTTCTCCTATTAATTCTTTATTAAATAAAATACAATTGGCTACTAAAAAAACGACCTTTATACTATATAGTGCTAGTGGGAAACCTAATAAAGCTACTGAGCTATTAAAAAAACATTATCCTAAATCAAGAATAATAAATCTAACTGAACCAAAAAAGTATCCACAAGAATTCGAAGATATTTTAAAAAAGAAAGGATGATAAATTGATTATAGAATACAATTCTAGGTATAATGATAGTGTTAAAGAACTATTATATGAATTACAAGAGTATATAATGAATCTTGATCAAGAAAAATATAATACTATCAGTCCTGAATATAAAGAACAGTACTTTAATAAAGTAATGAAAGAAGTAAGAGAATATCAAGGGAAAATAATGTTATATGAAGAAAACAATAAAATAATTGGCTTGATTATTGGATGTATAAACAATGAAGAAACAAATGATTTTGATTTCCATGCTCCGAGAAGAGGGCGTATAACAGAATTTATAGTTAATAAAAAGTATCATGGTAAGAAGATAGGTCAAAAACTATTTAAAGCTATGGAAGAATACCTTCATGGTTTGGGATGTAAAGATATCTTAATAGGAGTCTTTGCTTATAATGATACTGCAAGAAGATTTTATGAAAAAAATGGTTATCATTTAAGGATGATAGAAATGACTAAGAAAGGGTAAATAATATGGAATTTATAAATGTAATAAAAGAAAGATTTTCAACAAGAAAATTCTCAAATAAACAAATCGAAAGAGAAAAACTAAATAACATTTTAGAAGCCGGAAGAATAGCTCCTACAGCTAAAAATTTACAATCTTTTAAGATATATGTAGTTGAGAGTGATGAGGGATTACAAAAAATTGATAAAGCTACCAGATGCCGTTATAATGCTCCAACCGTATTAGTTATATGTGGAGATAAGAATGGTTATAGTCATGGAGATCATTCCTTTGTAGATATAGATACTTCCATTGTAACAACTCATTTAATGTTAGCAGCTACTAATGAAGGAGTAGATAACATTTGGATCGGGTTATTTGAACCAGAAGTCTTACAAAAAGAATTAGAAATACCAGATAATTATATCCCCGTTACTGTTTTGCCACTTGGCTATAAAACAGAAGACTATACACCAAGTCCAATGCATACAATGAGAAAGAATATAGAGGAATTAATTGAATATAAATAGGAGATGAAATGATGAAAGAAGTATATGAATTTATAAACGAATGTGGAACCTATTATCTAGCTACAATAGAAGATAATAAGCCAAGAGTAAGGCCTTTTGGAACTATCAATCTTTACGAGAATAAACTTTATATCCAAACTGGTAAATCAAAAAATGTATATAAACAAATAGAAAAAAATAATAACTTTGAAATATGTTGTTTTAAAGAAGGTAAATGGTTAAGAGTATCAGGTGAATTAATAGCAGATGATCGTATACAAGCCAAAAAATCTATGTTAGATAAATACCCAGATTTAAGAAGTATGTACGATGAAAACGATAGTAATACATCTGTATTATATATTAATAATGCTATTGCAACATTTTATTCATTCACAGAAGGACCAAAAGAAATTAAGTTAAATAATAGCTAGAATAGACAAGGGCGAGGAAATATTAGAAAAAATAAAAGAAATATCTTTAAAAGAAAATATAAAACTAGCTTCAGTATCCGCTTTAGGAGCCACTAACGATTTTACTGTTGGAGTTTATAAGATCGACGAGAAAAAGTATTATTCAAATGATTTTCAAGGTAATTACGAAATAGTATCATTAACAGGAACTATTAATACGATGAATAACGAATTTTATACTCATATTCATATGAGTGCTGGAAATGAAAATGGAGAAGTCTTCGGAGGACATCTCAATAAAGCTATAGTAAGTGCCACTTGTGAAATGGTAATAACAATAATAGATGGTAGAGTAGATCGTATACTAGATAAAGATATAGGTTTAAATCTATTTAAATTTGATGTATAAGAAGGAGTACCAACTCCTTTTTTAAATAATAATAGTTCTCTAATTTACTAATAATATATGTATGTTATAATTTATAAGGAAAGAAGGCAAAGTAAATGAGCTTTATTAATAATATAATAGAAAAAGCTAAAAAAGAAAAAAAGACAATAGTTTTACCAGAAAGCAATGATCGAAGAGTCTTAGAAGCTACAGAAAAGATTCTTAAGAACGATATTGCTAATATAATCCTAATTGGCAGTGAAAAAGAAATAAAAGAAAACAGTGAAGGATTAGATATAAGCGCTGCTAAAATAATTAATCCTGTAGATTATACTAGAACAGATGAACTGGCTAATAAAATGTACGAGTTGAGAAAAGAAAAGGGAATGACTCTTGAAGAGGCTCATAAGCTCCTGCTAACAGATTATATGTATATTTCGTGTATGCTAGTGAAAGAAGGACTAGCAGATGGAGTAGTATCAGGAGCTTGTCACTCATCAGCTAATACCTTAAAGCCAGCTTTACAATTAATAAAAACTGCTCCAGGAGTAGAATTAGTATCCGCGTTCTTCCTTATGGTAGTTCCAGATTGTCAATATGGATATAATGGAGTATTTGTTTTTGCTGATTGTGGATTAGAACAAAATCCTACTTCAGAAAAATTAGCAGATATAGCATATTCGGCATCTAAATCATTTGAGTTGCTTACTGGCGAGAAAGCCGTAACGGCTATGCTATCTCATTCTACAAAAGGTAGCGCCAAACATAATGATGTTGATAAAGTAGTAGAAGCAGTAAATATAGCCCGTGAAAAATATCCAACTTTAAATGTTGATGGAGAATTACAATTAGATGCTGCTATAATACCTGAAATTGCCGAATCTAAAGCCCCAGGATCTCAAGTTGCCGGTCGTGCTAATACTTTAATATTCCCTGATTTAGATGCAGGAAATATTGGTTATAAATTGGTTCAAAGGCTAGCCAAAGCTGAAGCATATGGCCCTATTACCCAGGGTATTAATAAGCCAGTTAATGATTTATCACGTGGCTGTTCAGCAGATGACATCGTCGGCGCTGTAGCTATAACAGCATTGCAATCCTCTCATAAATAATATGGTGATAAGATGACAAACCTAAATAAGTATTTTTCATATAATTCAAAAGTAATACTCAGTTTTTTCTTTATTTGTTTAGTATTACTTATCATTGATTATCTAACTATGCATAAACTAAGCGATTTCTTAGCCTTAAAAAAGGGATCAATCTTTAATCCTTTAACCTATTTAAGAATGGTAACAAACTCTTTTGTAAGTAAAGATTGGAATCACTTTCGAAGCAACTTTGTTTATATTCTTTTATTAGGACCAATGCTAGAAGAAAAGTATGGAAGTATAGCTATATTAAAAATAATGCTACTAACCTCAGTAATAAGTAGTATTGTAATACTATTATTCTCCAAAAGAGGAGCATTAGGAGCTAGTGATATAACATTTATGATGATCGTTCTAAGTTCTATCGTAAATATCCAAGGAGGAAAAATACCAATCACATTAGTACTTATAGTCTTATTCTACGTTGTCGATGAAATAATAAAAGAATTATTACATATTAATGATAATATTTCCCATCTATCCCATTTAGTAGGAGCTGCTTGTGGATTTATATTTGGTTTTTATCTATTATGATTGATTTTACACTTTATTAGAATTATAATTAAATCATAATTCAGGGAGTGATAAAATGGACATAATAGAGATGATAAATAATAACAACATTCAAGGTTTCATAGATAATGTAGCTCAATGCATGGGGAGAATTGCCGAGATTGAAAAAGCCTTACTATGTAACAGAAGCTTTCCCATTTTTATAAAGCTTTCATTTATAAAAAATAATGATTGGGTTGGTAAAAATAAGTTTTATGATGATTTAATGGATGATTTAGCACAATTTACTACAGAATATAGTTATCCTGATTTAATCTTCTTGGCTAAGAAATATCCTTCTGATAAATCGTATTACTTGATAAAAGCTCTTCAACAGGTTACTAGAGAGAATAGTGCTAAGTTTTTAGGACATCTTTGGGAAAACGGACTAGGGATTGAGGCACTAGATGAAGCTATACAACAAAACATAGCAGAGCATAGTGCCAGAGCTAGAGCAGCGTTATATCTGGGCCGAAAAAACTCCTTTATAAACAACTTCGGATTGGCTTGCTCAATAATTGAATCTGATTTGCCAATACAAGAACAAATAGAGCAGTTAGCTATTCTATATGCCAAAGCCAAAAATAATAAAACAGTAACTGACGAAAATCGAGCTATGATTCTAATATCTCTTCATCTGTCCAATCTTGCTGATAATCATCTAAATGATTTAAGTGAAAGCGAATTAGAAATAATTAAGAGGATAACTTCAGAGCCACTTACGTATGATGAGATGGAACCGGACTCGACTTTAAATGAAGATCAATTAGAAGAAAATCCTCATGGAATAGCGATTGTTTTTACTAGGCCCACTAAGGAAAAAAGAGCCATATCATAATATATATACATGAGGTAGATATATGAACAATAAAAGATTAAAAATAATTGTTTTAATACTGAGCATAATAGTAATTAGCTTGATTGTATTTTCCATAGCATCCTACAATAGAAGCTTAGAAATAAAAAGAGAAAATATTGAAAAAATAGGATTAAAAATAGTAGTAAATAAGAAAGAATACCCAGTAAAATTAGTTAATAATGATACTGTATTATCCATTCAAAAGAAACTACCAATTACCAATTATTTTACAAAATACGAAGATAGTTTATACTATTGTAAACTAGATAATGGAGTAAATATAGATGGTGAAATCGTTTCCAAAGTTAAGCCCAAGGGAATATACTATCATACTGGATGGAATAGTATAGTAATTGCTTATAAAGAGTATACATTTAAGAAACAGAAACTAGTATATCTTGGATCAATAGATAATAATATTCCTAATAAGAATAGTATTCAGGAGATAACCGTTGATACAAACGAAAAGGATTAATCTTTAGATTAATCTCTTTTTTAATACTCTTCCTTCTCGTGTGCCTAAAAATAGTAATTCATTTTCGTAATTCCGAAAATGTACTTTTCTTGCATTTAAACTTTCAATTTCTCTGGCCATATAGTCTCTATATCTTTCCAATTGATCTGATGCTTGTGATAATGCTTTAATTCGTCTTTCCATACTATCTCTGTCATAAGTTCCAATTAGAAATTGTTTTATACTCATAGTACCAAGTACATCAGCATATCTTCTTAAAGGAGAAGTTAGATGCGAGTAAAAAGGAATTTCCAAACCTTCATGTCCAGGGGAAACAAGGCTATAATATGCATAATTACTATTGTCTAGTATTTTCAATAGAGGGAAAGAATAATCTATAGACTCCCTCGCGTTTACTTCTCTTTTGATGGCTTCAATCTTATCTCTTCCACCATTTATACCACAATTTCTAAAAGGGAAAGGAACTCCTGTTTCACTTGCTATCTTAGCAATACTACTATTAGTATGTATCATAAATGTAGTAACTACATTTACTCCATCGGCACTAACAGCCCCAGTTTTTTTCAAATCGTAAAACCAGGGCAGCCTTAGCAATATCTTGAAAATCACGTATTACTTCGCTAGACTCCGGATCGCCACCAATTAAATTGTCATAATCTTGATAATCATAGTTGGTTTTTATTCGTATTTTCTCAGGCTTTATTTCTGTTTTTACGGGGGTTCCAGTAATTTCATCGAAATAGAAGTAATAACTAATGCCTAAAACATCTTGTCCAGCATTTAAGCTCATTAAGCCTTGCGATAATTCTAGAGGAAACATCGGTATACAATACCCATTACTATAATATATAGATTCAGTCCTGATTCTAGCTTCAAGCATTATGCTTGAATTAGAAGATAAATAATCATTTGGATTAGGTATTAAATAAGCTAACGGGTCAGCAATATGTACTCCTGCTACTAACAAACCGTTTTCTCTTGTAACTGATATTGCGTCATCTATTTCGTTTGGATTATGATCAAAAGTATAAATTCTTCTTTCCGTATTCCCCAAAACCGCCATTCTATCAGAAATCAAAATAGTAGGAGCATTATATTTTACTAATTCCGCCTCGCTCAGTATGGGCATATCAAATTTTTCTCTTATTCGATATGAATAGTTCAAATCAGCTCTAGATCCTTCAAATGGGAATTGGCCATTTATTCCAAGTATCAATTTATTCTTTTCGTGTCGTAACCAGTCTTTATTTTCTTCATTTTGTCCTTTTATAAGTCCATCTATAAATCTTCTAATAAGAGCTTCATAATCCCTTTTTTGTTCTTCCGTTATCTTAAAATCCGAATCTGTTACAATTCTTTTAAAGACATGTTGAAAATGCGCCCAATCCGAATCGTAACCTAATAATAAAGAATCTTTAAGGGCTATTAAGTATTTTTGTATTACAATTTTTATTAATGGAGAACCACTTTTATTTACCGCATTGATAAGTCGTTCTCTCTTTCCTGAATGAGGTAGCTGAGAAGGGTCAATATGCCCCGTATTTTCACCAATAGTATTACCACTTTTGCTATATCTTGATAGCATCTGATTAAACAAGCTATAGTTCTTTAAACCAAAAACAACATACATGAGTATAGATTCTAAGTTCTTTTTAGAATTGTCATATTTTTTTACCAAATCATCTGGATATTCCTTTTTCTTTTCTTCCAGTTTTTCTTTGGCCTCTAAAAGAGTAGAGAAATAGGAACAATTATCATCTCCTATATTAATTATTTCCCCCAGGACGTTTTCTAGTGAAGCAAAGAAAAAATCTACAAGTCTTGTATCTCTGATCACCTTTATCTGGCCCTTCTTAAAAGATTCTTTGTCTTTTATCAACTCGCCTAAAACTTCTATGGCACTACTTAGAATGCTTAAATCATTCTCTCCATCATAGGTAAAGGAGCTTAATTCATCTTCTATAATAGTTTTAACCACAACTGCTAAGCGACTTCTACTCATCCTTTGGAATACTATTTCAATAGAGTCGCCACTTTTCCATTCTTCTAATTTTTTCCTAACATTTCTCAAATACACATCTTCATTTTGTTTACTCATAATATACCTCATTTATAATTTTATTATAAAATCTAACCTCTCTGAATTCAAGGATTAAACCACCAGTTGAGCGAATTCAACGTTATTTTTATTGTTAATCATTAAATAATTAGATAGAATTGTTAAAGAAAAGAGGGAATTATTATGATTTATTTAGATTATAGTGCAACTACTCCAGTTAATAAGGAGGTAATAGATTCTTATTCTAAAGCTTGTGAAAAGTATATTGGGAACCCAAACTCTTTACATAGACTAGGAACAGAAGCTAAAGAGGTAATTGATGCCTCAAGTAAACAAATAGCTAATATTCTAAATATTAAGCCAACAGAAATAATATATACAAGCGGAGCTTCAGAAAGCAATAACACTGCAATTAAAGGTGTGGCACTGAAATATGCTAATCGCGGGAAACATATTATCAGTACAGAGTTAGAGCACTCATCTATTATTGGACCATTAAACTATTTGATGGCTCAAGGATATGAGGTCGATTTTGTAAGTTTAAAAGAGAATGGAGAAATAGATTTAAAAGAATTAGAAAATCTAATTAGAGATGATACTATTTTAGTAAGTATATCTTCTGTAAATAGTGAAATAGGTATCAGACAGCCAATTGCCAAAATAAGTGAAATAGTAAAAAAACATCCTAAATGTTTATTTCATAGCGATATGACTCAAAGTGTTGGTAAAGAAAACATTGATCTTTCGCTAGTTGATTTAGCCTCATTCTCTGCTCAAAAATTCTATGGAATGAAAGGAATTGGAATTTTATATAAGAGAGAAAACCTTAATATTGAACCTTTAATACATGGGGGGAAAAGCACTACGATATATCGTAGTGGAACGCCTGCTTTACCATTAATAGTATCTATATCTAAAGCTTTAAGATTGGTTTATGAGAACTTCCAAGAAAAATATAAACACGTAGAAGAGATGAATAAATACTTAAGAGAGAGAATGAGTAAAATGGATATTTTTGTTAATAGTCCAGAACATGCAATTCCTCATATCTTGAATTTCTCTTTAAATGGCATTAAATCTGAAACTATGCTGCATGCTCTAGAAGGAGATGATATCTTTATTTCCACTCAAACAGCTTGCTCAGTTGGTGATTATTCAAGAGCAGTCTTTGCTGTTACTAATAGTAAGGACAAAGCCTCATCTAGCATGCGTGTAAGTTTATCATATTTAACTACTAAAGAAGAAATTGATAAGTTTATTACTTCTTTAGACAAACATATAAAGGAGCTAAAAAAATGAAAGTAATTAAAATTACTGCGGTATGGTGTGGAACATGTTTAATAATGAATAAAACTTGGAATAAGATATTAAAAGAAAAAGACATTGAAACAGTCAGCTTAGATTATGATATGGATGAAGAAGAGGTTACTAAATATAATCCTGGAAAAAAATTACCGGTATTTATCTTTGAAAAAGATAATCAAGAAGTAAAAAGAGTAGTTGGAGAACACTCTTATGAAGAAATGATAGAAATAGTAGGTGAATTAGAAAATGAATAAGTATCTAAAATATCTTCTTATTCTAATAATTCCCCTTATTTTATTAACAAATGTTTCTGCTAAAGAAAAAGTAACTCTTTATTTCTTTCATGGAGATGGATGTCCTCATTGTGCAGCTGAAGAAAAATTTTTAGAAAATAATAAAGAAGAATTAAAAGATGTTGAAATAGTAAAATATGAAGTATGGAATAGTGAAGAAAATAGAAAACTATTAAAAAGTATTGGCAAGAAATTTAGTATGGAAGTATCAACAGTTCCCTTTAATATTATTGGCAATACAATAATAAAGGGCTATTTGGACGATTCTAGTACTGGTAAGAAAATACTTAATACTATTTATTATTATCAAGATAAAGAATACCACGATTATGTTAAAGACTTTATTAATGGCGACGAAACTATTGTGGAAGTAAACGAAGAAGCAGTTAATTATAAAAGAAAAGAAAACCAAAAGTCTATACATACTATCAAGATTCCTCTAATAGGAGAGGTGGATTTAGAAAAAGTATCATTATCATTTGCGACCGTTTTGATTGGCTTAGTTGATGGATTTAACCCTTGTGCTATGTGGGTCTTGCTTTTTCTTATTAGTGCTTTAATAGGAATGAAAGATCGCAAAAGAATGTTTATAATTGGTTTTTCTTTTATACTAACATCTGGTTTAGTATATTTAGCTATATTATTGTCATGGATTAATATAGTTGTTAAAGTAAGCACTTCCGTACTATTTAGAAATATTATCGCTATTGTCGCTATAATAGGAGGCCTAATTAATCTTCGCAGCTATATAAAATCATTAAAAGAAGATGATGGCTGTGACGTAGTTGATGACAAAAAAAGGAAAAAGATTTTTACAAAAATAAAAAGCTTTACGAAAGAGAAGAGCTTATTACTTTCTATTCTTGGCGCCATGGGATTAGCAGTATCCATTAATATAGTAGAATTAGCCTGTTCAGCCGGATTACCTCTAGTATTTTCAGAATTGTTAACAATTAATAATATATCTGGTATTAACGCATTATTATATATCTTAATTTACATTTTATTCTTTCTAATTGATGACATTATAGTATTTACTATTGCCGTTATAACAATGACTTCTAACGGTATATCTAGTAGATTTAATAAATATTCACACCTAATTGGAGGGATAATAATGTTAGTAATAGGACTATTATTAATCCTTAAACCAGGGTGGTTAATGTTTACCTTTAAATAAGATATTTTATATCTTATTTTTAAATGGTATAATAATAAAGAATAGAGGGCTAACCATGAGAAAAAAACAAAACGATCAATTAAAAATTAGTATACTTTTGTTTTTACTATTAGTAATAGGCATTGGCTATGCCTATCTAACAAGTAATCTTTCTATCTCGGGAGCTGCTCAAGTAACCGGAAATACTTGGGATATACATTTCGCCAATATACAAATAAAATCGGGGAGTATATCTGCTAGCAGTATACCAACAATAGATTCTAACAAAACTAGCATTGCTTATTCGGTCTATTTAGCTAAACCAGGAGATTATTTTGAATTTACTGCCGACATTGTTAATGCTGGAACTATTCCAGGCATAGTTTCATTAAGTTCTTTAACAGGCTTAGATCCACAATACTTAAATGTTATCGACTATTCCATTACATACGATTATGGTTTACCAGTAAACGTCAACGATATTCTTAATGACGGTGCTACTAAAACCATAAAAATAAGAACTTATTACAAAGAAGATATTACAAAAGAATCTTTACCATCAACAAATATAGATTTAAACTTAGTTTATAATATTCAATATGTCCAAGCCGATACCCCCGAAGATACTGCTAGCGATATAATTCAAAATTTAAGCACTAATAACTCCTCCTGCTTTAACAAATATATCGGAGAAGTAACTGATCAAGTTGGCCAAACTAAAACTGCAACTAATGTTTATTTTAATAACTGCTCTGATAAGAGAAATATAATATTCGGAGGATTCTGTTGGCAAATGATACGTACTACCGAAACTGGTGGCATAAAGATGATATATAATGGTGAACCAGTAGATGGTAAATGTCAAAGCAATAGAGAATACCAAAAGGGTATTGTCGGTACGACAGGAGATGAGAAGTATCTTGCTAATAGTGTTTTGTATGGTAGAAATTTTACTTATGATAAAACCAATAATACCTTCACTCTAGTAGATACCTTTACTTCTACCTGGAGCGACTCTACCTATGAAAACATAATAGGAGCGTATACGTGCTATAACAATTCTAATACGTGTACAACGCTATATAGCATAAATGGATACAAATCAAATACTACTGGTTACGCAGCAGAATATACTATAGGAAATACTAATTATTATGAAATTGGAACAAGTCCTCTTAATGCTCAATATGGCTCCCCATCTAAAGTTGGCTATATGTTTAATAAAACTTATACTTACATGCTTAAGTATTTAACGTCAGACCCTATTAAATATGGTAATTCATTTACTTATGACACCAATACAAATACTTACACCTTGTCTGGTACTACAGAGACCATAACTGATTGGTCAACAGGTTATAACACTATCAATAATACTCATTATACTTGTTGGAATGCTAGCGGAAGTTGTAACACCATTTCCTATATTTACTATACAACCGATGAATTTGCCACCTATTTTGATATGTCAAATGGCATAGGAATAAGTGATGCAATAACAGAAATGCTCCATGCCGATAATGTAAATCATTATAATTCAAGTATTAAAGGCATAATAGATACTTGGTATGCTAAATACTTATCTTCTTATACTAATAAGTTGGAAGATATAGTTTATTGTAATGACAGAACTATCTTAGACATTGGTGCAATGAATCCTAATGGAGGAAATACTTATAATTATTCGTGGCTTAATTTTAAAAACTTTATTCAATCCACATCATTAGTATGTACCAATATAACAGATCAGTTTGCCGTGACTAATAATAAAGCCAAGTTAACATATCCTGTCGCCTTAATTACACTTGAAGAACTAGGAAATATTACTAGTGATTCTTTAAAAGCAACTGGAACTTGGTATCGATCTTTGACTCCTGATTATTATGCAGGAATGGCAGCATTTAACTACGCTATCGATTATGACGGCTCAGTTGATTATACCCCTGCCAGTGAAAGTGGAGGTGTTCGCCCAGTGGTAAGTTTGGGATCTAATTCTTCAATTGTTTCAGGAACTGGGAGCGAAGCTGACCCTTGGATAGCAGGATAATAGAAAGGAATAATAAAATGAATTCAAAAATAAAAGATTTACTAAAAGATAAAAAAAGCATTTTAGTATTCGATGTGGATGGAGTGCTAGCACCTATTGAATATGGAGAATATAACCATTATTGCGTTGATGACGAAGAATGTGCTAGACAAATTGAATCAGGAATAGACATTTATTCAAGTGTAAAGCCGATTAAAACAATGCAAGATTTCTTGAAAAATAAAAATATGGACAATATTTATGTCATAACATTAGTAATGAATAATAAAGAGTTTCTTCAAAAATTAACATTCTTAAGAAAAAACTATAATATTAAAGAAGAAAACTGTTATATGGTTTTTAAAGAAAGAGATAAACTATTATTATTAAATGAGATAAAAGAAAAATATCCCGATTTAGAAGATAAATACATTGTGTTTATTGAAGACACAGTTAGCAATCTATCATATGTTATGAAAAATTCTAATTATTCAACAGTTCATATTAGTTCTTTTATGCAATAATCAAAAAATATGTTAAAATAAAATTGAAGAACGAGGGAGTTGAATCTATGAAAAAAAAGTTGATCATTGTTTCTATATTCATACTAATATTCGTTGGAGGATTTTTATTACTAAATAAAAGATCATATTCCCTAGAAGATGAAACAGTAGATACATCAAAAATCCTATTAGCTGATATTAGTAATATAGAAGCTGTCGAAACTGCTACTTATGATAGTACTCCAACAATTGAAAAGAATACTATTAATAACATATCATTATCATTTAGAAATCCTGGCGACTATATTACTTTTGACTTTGTTCTTAAAAATCCAAGTAATAAAGATGGAATAATTGCAGGTATTAATCATGATAATATTAAATGTATTGGTGAAACAGACGATTTAGAATCTGTATGTAAGAATATATCCGTTGATTTAACTTATAAAAGTAATAATAAAGAAGTAAAAAAGAACGATATTATATTTGCTAATAGCACAACACCAATAAATGCTACGATTATATATAACAATGGACCTAATGTAAAAGAAAACATTGACGCTAGTATCGAAAACATGAGTATTGAATTAATAATAGAAGAGAACAACTAATACAGTTGTTTTTTTAATTCACTAAAAAAGGTTCATAAATATGAACCTTAAAATGAATTGGTGGCTTCTGTATTGCTAGTTGAGCTATTGTAATCTTTATAATACTCAGAATTATTATATGTCATACCACCAAGATTTTCTGAAAAGAATTCTAGTGGAGAACCTTTAGCACTCTCCATGAAAGCTTCTAACATCTTGTTTTGTTCTTCTTCATTTACAGTTACTGCTTTGCTATCATCAAAATTTGCTATTTTAGCATTTTCTTCAATTTTTATTTTAGCATTACCTTTAACATATTCTTTTCCTGCATTAGCAGAGAAAGCAATATCAGTAACATTATTATTAGCCTTAATATCAATAGATCCAGACATTTTCGAATCTTCTTCAGCATTAATAGTATAATCAAATTTTACTTCATTATCATCAAAAGCATATATTTTGAATTTTGCCATCTCTTTACCAGCCACTTTAAACGTAGCATTTGTTGCATCCCCATCTTTAACTCCAACAAATGTTATTTCATTGTTTTCATTTCCAGGAAGCATTGCACTTTCAAAATTTCCGTCATTTGAATAGAAATATAATTCTTTTTCTTCTTTATTATATAAGTCAAAGCCTACAACGTCAGTTTTAATAGAATAAATATTAATAATGATTTTATAATCTTCTTCTATAGAATCATAATTGGTATCTTCAGCAGCCTCTTTAAATTCTTCTTTAGTTAAGCCAGTTTTTGTTATTATTTCCATTGCTTTATTATCTTCATACAAACCATTAATTATAGCTTTGTTCAAAGCTATATACTTATTCTTATCAATAGTTAGAACATTTTTGGTAGTTTTAATTTCGCTTCCGTTAACATTCAAAGTATAATTATCTTCTTTAGTAAAATCTTCTTCTTTTAATTCGCCGAATAACAAACCTTTTACTTTATCAATCAAATATTGTAAATCATCAGAATTAATAGTTTCTTTATCACTAAAAAGCATCTTATAACTTTCATCTTGCGATAAATCCATAGATTTAACGATTCTTTCATCACTAGATAGTTTATAGAATAAATAATCATTTTTAACATATAATATGGCACCCAGTTCTTTATTATCAGATCCTGTCATAGAAGCTTTACCTTCTATTAATTTATTCTTGCTATCTATTCCGCCTTTTAGCTTATATTTATAATTAGCAAAAGACTTCATTTCTTCAATATTAGTATCAAAAGTAAAATCAATATCGTATAAACTAGATCCCAAATTTACTTGATCGATTTTTTTGTTAAGGTTTGTAGATATCTTATCAACTGTTGCTTGAAATACATTTTTTGGTGAAGCCATGAAGTTTTTCGCAATCATAGGATAAATTACAAAATATCCCAATAAGGCAATTGCAATTAAAACTATAATAATTATTAAAGGCTTTTTAATATTCTTCCCTTTATCTACTTTTTCTGTAAATCCAGTATTAGTCACATCTTGACTAGGAAAAGGAGCTGTTTGTGGTGTTGGATTAATACTAGGAACAGGTTCCGGTTGTATAGCAGAACTTGGCTCTCCCGGTGGAGCCTGATTTAAATCTGTCTGTACAGGAGGAATAACCTCGCTAGGCTGAACAGAAGGAATAGGAGGTACCGGTTCTTGTACAGGATTTGTACTTGGATCATCACTATGTTCAGGTACTAATGTTACAGGTTCTTCAGTACTAGGCATAGGAGGTTCAATCGTAGGAGGATTTTCTTCTGGCTTATTAAATAATTCATTTGGATTAATATTGTTGTCAGGGGATATATTATTCTCTGGCATATTATCACACTCTTTCTATTTTTTTATAAAACAATTATACCAAATATTGTTTCATTATAATATAAAAACTTTAAAAACAATTCTAAAAAAGATAATTTTTGATATAATAATATAAGAAAATAGGTGTTGGCTATGCATAACAAAAAACTAAATATATATGTTTATTTTTTAGTAGTTTTATTATATTATTTAATATTTGAACTATTAACCAGTTATACTCTAGGTCCTTTCGCCTCAATAATTCGTTACAGCAAATATGGCTTTTATATCATTACCGAAGTGTGCTGGCTTGCTTTAGTTCTGCTAGCTATATTTCTTTTTAAGGACGGTAAGATATTTGCTAATAAAAAAGAGGGGGTTTTTAAAACATTGTATATTTGTTTCCCTCTAACTTTTATTTCGATTGTATATACTGTTGGTAACTTTAGAAATCTTCTCGGAGCACCCATAATAAATATTGTCGGTTTGATAATTTATGCATTTACCATAGGACTTACAGAAGAATTACTAGTACGTGGTTGGATATTAAATAGATTTTTTAATAAATATAATAAAAGGAAAGAAGTATACCTTTCCATATTCTTCAGTGCACTTATCTTCGGGGGAATGCATATTGCTAATATTTGGACAGGAGGACAAACAATCCCCCAAACGTTACTACAAGTTCTGTTTGCCACCGCCGCAGGCATATTCTTTGGTGCAGCCTATTTTAGAACGAAAAACATTATTGGTATGGCCATCGTTCATGGCTTTTACGATTTTAGTATCCTCATTGGTGAAATAAACTATTTTAGAGACTGCACAACGACAGATGTAAGTAGTATAGCAAGATATCAAATGGTTTTAACTTTAGGCAATTGTTTAATTCTTCTTCTATCAGCAATAATTATAATGCGTAAAAGCCAAACAAATTCTAGTTTTGGTGAAGAAGTAACTCCAATTATCGAATCTAAAGATAAAGAATTAAAAAGCAAAGCTATTATTGCTTGTATTATTATATATTTTGTGACCAATAATGTCCCTTTAAGTTTCTTTGGGGTTACAACCGAAGATTTAAAAAACTATCAAAAATGCTATTATTACCCAGAAATAAATATGAACAATGTTGAAACTTCATATAATAATTATACTGAGTACACTATAAAAAATGAAAATGTATCATATCATTTTCTTAACGACAATTCTAAATTGGTATTAATCGTTGATAAAAAGAAATATCAACTAGCCAAGGATATAATTGATTTTAAAATTATTAACAATAACAATAAATATACTATTTATTATTTAATAAAAGAGGAAAAGAGTAGTAATACAACCATTTTTTATTCTACATATTTAGATATCAATTCACTATCTAAAGATGAAAAGTATATAAAAGCTTTTAAAAAGTCTTTTACAAAACAAGGATTACCACCTTCCAATACACTTGGTGCTATCAAAGAGGTTGGTTATGAACATCTATTTCCACTCGTAAAAGACTATAATAATAATATTCTCTTAATCGATGAAAACAATGTCGTTAGAAGAATAACTATTGATAAATCAAGTAAAGGAGATCTTATAATTCTGCAAGAAAAAAACAAAATAGAGCAATTAAAAAAAGAATTATATGAGATAATACCCTTTAAAGATTATAAAAGTATTGATTACTTAGATGTATACCAAGAAAACAATACAACTATTGATAATATAGATACAAGAATACTATTAAACAATAGTTATAAACTATCAAATAAAGAGGAAATTGAATTGTCAGTATACTCCGATAATTGCTTTATAAACAATCCGTGCCAAGGAAATGCATATGTTAATAACTTAGAACTTATTAACAAGCTAAAAGCTCTCTACAACAAAGATGTAAACGATATTACTTCTTTTAACATGAATAATGGTATAGTAGAATTAAACAATGATTACTGGATTTATTTTAACAAGAATGATTCAGTCATTGAACGAATAAGTATTATAGAAGATGCTTATCTTGATGATGAAGACTTTATAATAGAAGAAAAAGCAGGATTCATTTACAATGACATGCTTAGCAAATATAGTGAAATAGATAATTCTATAATAACTAATAATGGCGATAAAGAAGAATTAAAAAGGTACTTTAAGAGTCATCAAAAAGATTTTAGTACTTTCACACATACCTTTAAATATGATAAAGAGGCCAATAGATATTTTTATTATAGTACTTCAGTAAACAAATAAAGATATACGAAAGTATATCTTTTTGTCTTTTTAAAAGAAACATGGTATATTACAGGCAGTTTGGGTGATAACTATGGTGGCCAAAAAATCTTTGTTAAGTATTAAACAACTTATTGAGTCTTATCCTGACTATGGAAGATTTGCTTTTCATACTCTAGCTATACAACTAGGAATCGAACTAAGCGATGAAGAATTCTGTAGTATAGTTACTAGTACGAGTGAGAATGAAAAAGATTGGATTATTATTTACTGCCAAAATAGGACTATAAAAGTATACATAGGAAAGGACAAGTATTGCGTAAGAATTACTCCCCCAAAGGGAGATTACATTATAGAAACGTGCCATTATTATGATAATAAAAAAGCAACAACGGAACGATTTTTATTGGTAACCGATGATGGGAGAATAACCGTTAAAAACAATAATACCTCTGGAACCATCGTTGTAACTAATGTTGATTCTACCATCAAAAGAACAATTGAGGAAGACAATATATACACTAACGAAAACATATTAGCTGCTAAATATAGAAGGTTTAGTAATGAATTTCAAACAGATAATATAAGTCAATACAAAGAAACTATATATTTTCCAGGAATGGAAGGACTTTATTACAGTGAATTAAGTAGCGTATGTGGCGAATATAAATCAGAAGCATCTGCGACACTAACGGTTCCAGATAAAGAAGTTGCTTTGTCAGAAAAAACATATGAACTATATGACAGAATTGGAGTTTATTCCAAGGCCTCATTAAAAAGGCCCAAAATAGTTTATGCTTGTAATTATTATGAAGAAGATAGTGCCAATTATCTGAATTTAGAAATAACCAAGATTATTAGCTCTTTATGTATTAAACTATCTTTGAATGATGAAAAAAGCAGAATTGTAATTGATTGCTCAAGGTATAATGCCATAACTATAACAGATTTGCAATTGCTAAAAGAAAAACTAAAGATCTTATTAAGGGGAAATCCTTGTCTTCGGTTAATTATAATGTACTTAGACAATCTCATAATAAAAGCTACTAAAGCGACTAATGTCGAATTTAGAAACCTTATTACCTCTCTTAATTATCCATATGGGTATTTGCTAGCTGAGGAGATAGTTTCTGATGATGATGATATCTTTGATTTTATTATTAATAATGGCAAAACCATAGGAAGAGTTCCTCGTAGGCTAATGGAAAATAGAGCAGAAGAGTTATGTAGTTTAAAAATAAATGAGTTGATTTCTAGAATCAAAATCCCGGATATAGCATTAGGTAAAAGTTCTAGAAGAACCAAACATTAATATGTTTGGTTAGAAGAACAATTATATGATATAGTATAAAAGGTTTTGGTGATATATATGGAAGAAAAATATATAAATGGTATTATACTACGTGGATATATATTTCTTGTTGAGAAAAATCCTAATAATTGGAATGTGGTAAAAGAACTAGCAGAATTGCTAGATTTTTACGTGGGAGAAGAAGAATTTAAATACGCTGAAGTTGAAACAATAATAGTGGCTAAAGAACAAGATGAAAGGGAAGAACAAGATGAAAGGGAAGAGCAAGCTGAAGAAGAACAGGATGAAGAAGAAAGACAGATAGTTACAATCACCTGTCAAGAAAAAACTATTGAAATACATACTAGAGAAAATTACTATAGTATAACTATATCCACATCAAGTTGTATATATCGCCGAGAGTATCTTATGCAAGAATACGTCGGTGATACGATACCATATTATGATGATGACGGCGAATTGAGTAACGAAGAGAAAACAAAATTAAAAGTAAATCCATTCAAAATCGAAGAAGAATATACTGTTATTGAAGGGGACTATAGGTTTACTATTTTGAGCAGCGAAGATGATGAAATAGTAACTATTGAAATGGGAAATACGGGTGTAAAAAGAACTTTGTCTAGATATACAGATTATGATGACATGGGAAATATGAGCAATTACTGCCAATTGAACTGTAATCAATTAAAAATGGATGTGGCGGAGCAATTTAATGAAGTAGCATATTTTCTAGACCCAAATGATATGTTTCACTTTTTTTACAGCGAGATAGACGGAATATACACCATAAAAGGCGCAACAACCCTGGGAGTGCCCCAGCCATCCCCAATTGCCCCTGAAAACGAAAGAGAAGATGAACTGTTCGGTAAAATTGGTCTTAATTATGAAACAACAGATAAAAGAAGAAGACCTATAATCACATATAGTTGTAAAAGTTACGATGAGGCCTATGATGATTTTGATATAAAAATAATAAAAATCTCGAGTGTATTAGATATCAAAATTAGTATAAATGACGAAAAACATCGTTTAACAATTTTCGGAAACAATGAAAATAATATAGGAATAGATGAATTATTAACATTAAAACAAGAATTTAAAAAAATATTAAGAAAAAAGTCTTCCTATAAATTGTTCGCATCATATCTGGATGAGTTAATAACTAGAGCCATTAGAAGATGGAAAATTGAAGAAGTTTCTCATGCACCATTGGAAAGTGGACAATTATATATTAATGAATCCGAAGAACTTGATGAAGAAGACTATGCGCCTGCCAAGTGGACGTTGGGAACTTATGCCGAAGACTTACTTGATTTTTTGGCTGCTCAAGGATACACACTTATTGATGTACCAGCGGAAGAGTTCTCAAAAAGAATAGCCGATCTCGAACTATATAGAGGGCACCTAAAAGAAGTGTTTAACAAAATTGTTGTAAAACAACTTGGTGAAATAACTGGTATAGTAGATAAGAGAAAATTAATGAGATTCAGAGAACAAGCTTGTAAAAAGCCAACAGATGTAGATTTGGCATCAACGATATCAAATGTGTTAGGGCTAACTTTTGAAAAGGAAAATTTCTGCGAACTATTCCCATCTGATGACGAAGAAAAAGGGATAAAGGGTTTGGCAATTGAAAATAAAAATGAGCTATATCAAATAAATATACTAGATAACGGCTATGAAATAATGACTATAAAAAACAATTCTAATTATGAAATAAAAAGAGAGTATCAATACCTACCACGCCTTCCTCTTAAAGAAAGTATTACAATTCCTTTAGGCTTTTGCGATTTCATAATAGAAAAGCATAGAGGAAACAAGTATCTTATTAGAGTAAAAGGCGATAACTTTGATTTGGCGCGATC
The DNA here is from genome assembly GCA_902800945.1 of uncultured Erysipelotrichaceae bacterium. Classification (GTDB taxonomy): domain Bacteria; phylum Bacillota_I; class Bacilli_A; order RF39; family UBA660; genus Coprovivens. The sequence continues at coordinate 30,143 of CADCFX010000027.1, forward strand.
TTATGCATATGATTTCATTACCATTGGTGACACCACTGCCTATTTCAGGACATTTTCTAATGAAGTAAATATAAAGCGCTTATCTCAAAAAGAGAAGTTGATATATTCAGAGGATCCGGACTACTTTGCTGAGTTAAGAACTAAAGAGTATAAAGGAAGCTACAAATATGTAGCTGGTGCAATAAATTGTGAATATGATGAGGCTTTTCCTTTACCAGAAAATGAACTGGAAAGAAGTGTAGTAGAAAACTTATCTACTCCTCCAAGTATATATTTTTGCTGTTACTATCAAGAAAATGAAAAAGAGAAGGAATTAAAAGTATTCATAGCGAAGCGTAATTCACAAGTATTCTTACATGTAATCAATGACTCAATTGATGAGTTTTACATATTAGCCGGAATTGACCACCCAACTATTACTACGAACGATTTGTTTTATATAATGAATTCTCTACCAGACGCGATTAAAAATAATCAGCTATGCTTCATTCTGATTAAAGAGTATCTAAACGAGTTAATTATAAGAGGGAATAACCGCCAATTAAGTGAACACATCGCAGAGATAACTACCTACAATAATGATCAATTAGATGCAATCATGAACGGAATAAGATTGAAGGAAGGCTTATTAACACTTAGTTTAGAACAACTAGCCGAGAAGATAATGGAAAGCAAAGAAGATCTTCTGGAACTTATAAAAAATACCGAAATAAAATCTCCACAATTAATAAAAAAATCAGAGGACATATAGTGTCAAGATGAACAATAAAAAGAGAGGAGCCTTTTTAAAGAAAGCTCGTGAATCAAAAAAACTAACTCAAGAAGAACTTGGTAGGCTAATATTTTACTCAGATAAAACCATATCAGCCTGGGAAAAAGGTATATATACGCCATCTGACTACGAAACTATAATTAAACTATCGGAGGTTTTAGACATATCTCCATTATCAATAATATACGGTGAAGATAATACTACAGAACAAGAGCAAATCTATTCTTATTTTAATTATCAAAAACAAACAAAGTTAAAGCTAATAATTATATCCATTATTTTCTTGATAACTTTAATAATCATTTTAATATCTTTTTATTTAACTAATCTTCGAGATACAACTAGTATATATAATATAATAACTAATAGAGATGATATAGTTATAAGAGATAGTTTTTATATTTATAATAGAAACACTAGTATTCTTTCTCTAAATAAAATAATAATTCCTGATAATAAGTATTATATTAACAAAATAGAATTGTTTTTTAGAGAGAATAATAGAAAAATAAAAATAATGTCTGGACCTAATGAAAATTATTATCTTCAAAATAATAATAGAGTTAATGAATATAGCTTAAAAGATTTAATAAAAAAGAAACTATACTTAAGAATATACACTGGTGATAAAGAAATTCAAATACGATTGTTATTAACTAAAAAAGATAAACTTCTTTCTCCCAACAACGTTAAGGAAACGAAGAGAGATGCAAATAATCAACTCGAAAACCTAGGATTTATTTATAAAGACGAAGAATATATTATGAGAAGAAATAACATTACAATAAGATATAACGAGCCGGGAATTCTTAGTTTAATCAAAGAAAACAAAGATAATAATGAATACTTAAACAAGAGAATAAATAATGATAATATTACATATAAAAAGATTTATAGTAATGGAAAATATAAAGAAAAGATAATAACTACTAAGGAATATTCACTATGTAACCTTCAAGAAAAAACAGATATCAATCAATTATCCGAATGTTTAAATTACCTAGCTAAAGAGCTTAAAAAATAAGAACTCTAGTATTTATAGAGTTCTTATTTTATATTTCTGTGATAACCTCTTCGCAAGAAAGGAGGTGCATTATGAACAAAATAATTAAGTCACTATTATTATTGTCTCTTACATTTTTATTTGTAGGAAGTATAAAAGCCGAAGAGTGCAGTATTACAAACAATGAAGGCGTTGAAATCTCCTGCGATTTTTATGAAGCATTAAGAGAATATTATTCTGACAACTTCTTATCGTTTATGACACAAAATGAGTATGATCAAATCAAGAATAATGATATAGATGACATTGAGGTAATTACATATAATGAAGAGAATCCTTTTATCTCTGGCAGAGAAAATGGAAGAGGCACATACTTTGAAACAGCATACAAACAATTAAGAATTACTAGAAATGGTAACTTTATTAACGCTAACTTACTATGGGTTCAAAATCCAGTAACTAGAAGTTATGATGTGTTTGGTATTAGATTTTACGGCCCAACTATAATAGGTACACCACTATTTAGAGAGTATTATACATTAAATGGCTCAACACATTCATCGTCTAATTACAGTCGTAAAGACTTCACAAACGGATTTGGGATATCAGTAAAACTTCCTAATTATAGCGAGCTAGAATCAGATATAACATTCACATATTCTGGAAGTGGAGTTATTTATGCTTCATACCAACACGCTATAACCAACGTAAGTTTAACTCAAAGTAAAAAATATACTCTATCTTCTAGCGGTTATGGAAGCGTTTTGCTGTTTAATACCGATATACAGCCTAAATACGATAACATGACAGGCGTTAGTATCCAAGGATAATAAGAATTGTTATCACCCGTAAAGTCAAGTGAATACTTGACTTTATTTTACGTTATTCAAAACTGTATATAAAGCCTAAAAAGAAGGCGAATCATTGACTAAAATCAAAAGATATTATATATTTATTAGTGATAAGATGATGTGAGGTGTTAAGATGAAAAAGAAGTATAAAAGAGCTTTATTAGCAATATCTATTATGTTCTTATTTGTTCTAGGCATCTCTACAGGATATGGATTTTGGAAATCTATTAAAGAAGGAGAAGTTTCAGATAAGTCTACAACTATGAACTGCTTCAAAGTGTATTATTCTAATAATAACGATTTCATTTCTTTAACTAATATTAAACCGATGTTAAATGAAGATGGTAAAGAAACTACTCCGTATACAATAACAATAACTAATACATGTAAAGAAGAAAAAGAAATACAAATAAGAATGAATATATTAGATGATAATACCATAGACTTAAACGGATTAACCCTATTACTTTCCGGAAATCTTGAAAGTGGAGTTATTCTATATAATAGTCTTAAAAATACAAAATCTACTAATCAATTAGTTAAAATCAGTAAATCTTTAGGAATAATGAAAGTTAAATCTAATGAAACGGTGAGAACTAATATTAAACTATGGTTTGATGAAAAAAGAATTAATTATTTAGATCCTAGCACATCCTTCCGTGCTCAATTTGAAATAGTTGATACCAAGTTATCAGTTAAACCAAATTTTGCGGAGACGATACTATTAAATACCGAAGTACTTGATGGAACAGGAATTAATTATGGGGAAGTTGGGATTAATCCTGGGTTGTATAAAATAACTAACAATGAAAGTGACTACTATTTTTTCCGTGGAGCAAGTACTAATAATTATGTGGTATTTGCCGATAAAACTTGGCGTATAGTAAGTATAAATAACGACCAAAGTATAAAATTGATACTTAACGATAGTGCAGGAAGAAGTCAGTATTCTTCCTATCGAAATGCTATGGATTACACCGGCTCAAAATACGTCTATAATAACAGTTTAGTTGATAATCAAAACAACAAGTATTTATTGCAATGGTACAAAACCAATATTGAAGATAAGGGCTTTGATAAGATTGTAGAAGAAAGTAGTTTCTGCAATGATACATCAAATATCGTCGAAAACTATCATCGCTATTTCTCTGCCTATAGTAGATTAGTAGCTGCTAAAGCCCCATCCGTATCATGTAACCCAACTGAAGAAGACTTTGGTGGTGTCATCAAACAAAAAGTAGGATTAATAACGGCAGATGAAGTAGTAATGGCAGGTGGAGTTGATGGCGTAAATAATACAAGCTATTATCTTTATCAACCATATGATTTCTATACTATGACACCAGCAGAATACTACGGCTATAATGCGTATGTGTTTAGTGTTAATGGAGCGGGCAGTATCTTAAAAACCACTGTTACAGACACTTTGCATATAAGACCTGTTATTAATATTAACTCATCTCAGACAGTGAATGGCTTGGGAACAGTAGATAATCCATATACGATAGAAACTAATTAAAAACCCTAACCATCCACTAAAACAACACCCAAAATATATATTGCCAAAAATAATCTTTAATAGTATAATCGTAGTATATAAGGGAGTAAGAATAATGAAGAGGATAATGTTTTTTCTAGTAACTTTATTTGTAGGAATCATCAGCGTTAATGCAATGACTGAAAGCGAACTAGAAGCTAAATTAACTAAGAGCTATACTATTAATGGAGCGACATTTAAAGCAAGCGACTCACAAAAAGTATTGATTAAAAGATACTTGGATCAATACGAAGTAACAAATAATGAAGCTGATTACATCTCAAACAAAATAGATGAAGCAAAAAACATTCTACAAGCTAGTGGTAAAGGAAGCTTCAACAATTTAAGTAGAGCCGATAAAGACAAAATAATTGCTCTATGTACAGATATTTCCAGCAATACCTCAGTAAAAGTAACGATAAACAAAGGTAAATTAGTTGTTTATGTTCCCGGAACTAATGACATTTTCTATTCAGCACCAGTTAATCCGGCTAATGGAGATGTGGTACAAACAAGTGACACATTAACAGTTGCAATAGCGGGAGTGATTTCCGTATTAGGTATAGCTATAGCTGTAAGAAAAATTAGAGCTAATGCTTAATAAAATAAAAATAAAAACAAAGGTGATTGTTAAGCAATTAGCAATTGCTTTTTTCTTTACATCTTTTTTCATATTCCTATCCTTAACAATTACCAAGAATAAAATAGACAAAAGTATTAGATTCATCAATAATTTTGCCGTTCTACAAAATTATAGTGGTAATAAAAATAAAAACATAAAAATAGATACAGTAACTAGACGTTTAGTTGAATATCCTAGTTATGGGGATGTATGGGGGAAAATTAGAATACCTAAATCATCGATAGAAGCTAATATCTATCATGGGGATACCCTTAATCTGCTAAAATATGGCGTTGGCCATCATGCTGGAAGCTATTTCCCTGGAGAGGGCGGAACCATCTTGCTGGCCGGTCATAATAGTAGCCGTGATTTAGGTAGATTGCCCGAAGCTAAAATTGGTGACGAAGTCATAATCGAAGCCATTTATGGAAACTATACTTATAAGATTGATAGCTTTGAAGTACTTGAAGCTAAAGAACTAAATGAGAGACTACGAATTACCGACCAAAAAGAAACCTTAATAGTTTATACCTGTTATCCAGTAGATACACCGGGATATAAAAGTAAGAGGTATATTATTTATGCTAGTTTGGTAGGTGATACCAATGAATAAAAAAACAAAAATCATCTTTAGCTACATATTATTATTTATCGAATCCATAATGCTTTTTATCATCACAATACTCCTTGCTAGTAAGTGTACTATTCTAAATACCAAATATATAAAAAACACATTAGAAAAGAATAACTATTACCAAGAAATATATAAAGAAATCCTAACAGAAATGTCTTACTATACAAATCAATCAGGATTTGAAGACAGTGTTTTAGATAATACTTTTACAATAGGCGAAATAAAATATGAGATTAACTCCTTTGTTGATAACACATATGGAGGGAAAAAAACATCCATAGATACAACGAAACTAGAAGAGAGATTAAGAAAGAATATAAACAATTTCATTAATAGCAGTAGCTTTAAAATTGTTGATGAAGAAGAAATAAACAAGTTTATAAAAACAATTGGTACAGTATATCAAGATGAAATTAAACTAATGGGATACTCAGATAAAGGACTCGGAGTTCTTACAAAGATAAACAATCTAAGCATTCTTATTTTTATTAACTACTATATTAAGAATAATATAGATATTAAAAATATCTTCATATATAGTCCTTTGATAAGTAAAATAACAAAAGACATAATCACTAGTTACTTTAATAACTTTATAGCTATTTCTATAGCATTTCTCTTCTTAGGTATAGTGCTAGAATTATTAAAAAAAATAAAGAAATCATAATAGATTTCTTTTAAATTGTTTGTCTTTTTGCTATAATAGACTTGAAGAATGAAGGGATTTAACATGAATCAAGATAATAAAACACAAGTTACAACTCCTCAAAACAATACTAATCAAGCTATAGGAGTAGAAGCGCATCCTGAAGCAACTGTTACCCCCAATGCGACTATTAATACACCACCGGTAGCGGAAGCGCCGGCACAACCTGTAGAAAATCACCAACCCAAAATTCAAGATGAAGTAATATACAAAATCAAAGAAGAAAAAGGCGGCAATCTAATAGGTGTAATTCTTTTCTTTGCAATTATGTTTGCAGCTCTTTATTTCTTGCCAACTATAAATGAGAACATTGGTAAATTTATTCCGGGGATTTCAAACAATGGAACAATATCCAATCCGCCAGTTTCTGAAAAAGAAGAGAAGGAAACGGATAAAGAAGAAAAAGAAGAACTATTAGATTTGACAGGTTATGTGTCTAACGCTGTTATAGATAATTTACAATTAGGGAACTTTGTTAAAGATAAAAACACAGGAATCAATAGATTAGCCTTTTACATATTAAACAATGACGATGATGTTTTCACCTTTAATGATAATACAATGTTTTACATTGATTTATACGAAAACGATAGATATTTGAGCAGTGCACTAGTTTATTCTTACAAAGATATTGGACCAAAAGAGTCAGTAGATTTCTCCGTCGTTTTACCGCTAGAAACTTACAACAAAGCTAATAAATTTAAACTAGTAAGAAAGAATAAGTCAGAATATCCGCCGGTTACTCTATCTATCCAAGAGGGTGAGTATAAAAAGCTATCTTGTTCTTTCAATAATAGTGTAGTAGATTATTATTTTATTGATAATTATCTAGAGATTATAAACGACTCATATTCAGAGAGTAAAACCGCAATTAATTACGCACAAGATCTAGAGAATTATCGTAATGAGTCCACAAAATACGCTAGTATTCCTAGCATAGACTATAATATTATCGAAACAAACGAAGGATTTAGTGTTAAGACAAGAATAGATTTGCAAGATATAAATGATTCTGATTTAAAAAAGTTGGCTATTTATAAATATTTTAGTTATCATAAAGAAGCCAAAGTAGTATCATTTGAAATGAAAGCGTTAGGTTATAATTGTAGTTAGGAAGTGCTCCCATGACATACAACTTTTGCATAAATGATTTTGAAGGACCTCTAGACCTCCTTTTACACTTAGTAAAAGAATCTAAAATGGATATCTATGAAATCAATATTAGAATGATAATTGAGCAATATTTAGAATACATTCATTCTTTAAAAGAAAAGAATATTGATATAGCATCAGAATATCTAGTTATGGCATCAGAATTAGTTCATCTAAAAAGTAAAATGCTAATTAACAAAGAAGAAACTGAAGAGGAAAGTGACGAATACAATATTAATTCCGAAGAAGAATTGAGAGAAAGACTAATAGAATATGAAAAATATAAAGAAATAACCAGAAGTTTATCAGAATTAGAAGAAAAAAGAAGTGAAGTGTATACAAAAATACCTGAAAACCTTAAAGAATTTGCCGATATAAAAAAATTACCTAAAGGCATTTTTGATCTCGATGATTTGTATGATGCATACTTAGCATATTTAAAAAGAAAAAAGCTAGAAAAACCATTAAATACTAGAATATCTCATAAAGAGATGAGTATTGAAGATAGAATTACATATATAAGAGATATTTTAAAAGAGAAAGAAAAAGTAGAATTCTTTGATTTGTTTGAAACGTTTAACAAGGAAAATGTTGTAATTACTTTTCTTTCTATTCTTGAAATGGCTAAAAAAGATGAAATATATATAAGTCAAATTGACAATTTTAGCCCAATATATATAGAGAAGAGAGCGTAAAATGAATTTGATTGGAGTTTTGGAAGGAATTTTATTTGTAGTAGGGGATGAAGGCGTAAACCTCAAACAAATATGTGATATCTTAAAAGTAGATAATGATGAAGCAAAAAGACTTTTGCTAGAGTTGAAACAACGATATGAAAGCGATAACTATGGCATAAGAATCAGTTATTTAGGAGATGCTTTTAAGCTTACTACTAAAAAAGAGCACAAAGAATACTATCAAAAACTAATAGAAAATCCAGACAGCAACACTTTGTCCGGACCAGCCCTAGAAATATTAGCCATTGTAGCATATAATCAGCCTATAACTAGAGTAGAAATAGATGAAATGCGTGGAACCCAATCATCACATATGTTAAGGAAATTAGTTGCTAAAGGTTTGTTAAAAACTTCGGGAAAAAGCACAATGCCAGGGCATCCTAATTTATATGCTACAACTAGTGAATTCTTAGATTATTTTGGTTTGTCAACCATAGGAGATCTTCCGCCAATAGATATTCCAAAAGAAGAGCAAGAAGAAAAAGAGTTGTTTTCTTCAATATATAAAGATAAATAACATTATCTTCTCTTAACGGGTTGAAATATCATAAAATAAATGATTTAATATAATTGGTGATAGTAATGAAAAAAATAAGTAGTATTTTAACAATTTTAGCAATACTTATATTAGTGCCATTTACGGTAAAAGCTGAGGAACAAATAACAAAGGAATCTCTAAGCAATGCTTACAGAGAAATACTTGCTTGCATGAAGGAAGGAAATCATACAGAACAAAAAATAACCACAGAAAGTGGAGAAATAACAGCAACAGAGTGTAATGCCGAAATGGATTATAGTGGTATAAATATGGACGAATATATAACTGATACGCAAATCATATTCATAGATGCTGCTGGTAAATCTTGGACTATGAATTACGAAATCAAAGAAAATGGCGATGTTCTATTCTCAACCACTTCAACTATAGATTCGCAAACAACATGGGAGGATTATCAAGTTGAAGAATCTAAAGGAGCAAATTTATTTATCGGCTATCCAGTTGTAACCAAAGCCAAAGGAATTAATCAGAATGATTCTTCTTATTATATAGGCGATAAGGTCCTTGCTATGGCATTATCTGCTTTGGGAGAAGCTCTAGGAGGAAATACAAACACAGCTCAATATGTAGTAGTCAGTGATGATGTTGACTATCAAGGAGAGGCAACAGCAATTAAAGAAAGTGAATTTCCTGGCCACGCTATAGAATATGCTAAAGCTACAATGGGAACACAAGCGACTTCATTTGATGATAGTGATGATTTAGACACTTTTTTATTAACGACTACTCCCGATACTTCTGACGACAGTAAATATGTTGTAACTACTAGTTTACTAGTTAAAAGTTCAAAAGACTTAAGTGGTATTAATGGCCGTTTTGCTAACTACATAACTGATGAATCATCTAAAGAATCTGTAGATCCTATTATTAACGATGATGCTGAAGAAGAAAACGAAGAAGAAACCGAAGGAGAAAAAGAAGAACAGCAAGTAATAGTTAACCCTAAAACAGGATACTTCTTTAGCATAATTCCATTAACACTGCTTGCTTTAATAATTACCTTGATGATGCTAAGAAGAAAAAATTACTTTAATAAAATATAAAAATGTTATAAATTTCTTTATAACATTTTTTTAAACTATAAATACTATTCTTTATTAGTTAGAAAACTACTAAGTTTTTCAATATCTGATTCTAGTACTTTAAATCCATTTTTAATTATATCAGGATTTGTAAGATCAACATTAAGCATTTTTAATAAATCTAATGAATACATACTACTTCCTGATGATAAAAATTCAATATATTGTTCATTCGTTATTGTTTTATCATTTAGCAAAGAGTTTACTACAACGCTTGCTATAATAAGTCCAGTTGCATATTTATATGGGTAATAGCTCCATCTAAATAGATGGCCCAGTCTTGTCCACTCAACGCCGGCAACTTTATCATAAACAATATCTTTACCGTAGTATTTTCTGATTAGTTTATAATATCTGCTCGATAATTTTGTAGAACTCATTTTTCCCGTCCGCATTATATCATATAATTCCTTTTCAAATTCCGTATACATAGTTTGTTTAAACACAGAAGTAAAGTAATTTTCTATTTCTTTACTTAAATAAAATATTTTTTCTTCCTCCGTTTTGGCATTATCATAAAGATATCTATTAAGTAATATCTCATTTACAATAGACGCCGTCTCTCCGACAAAGATAGTACTATCTTCGTATATGTAGGGGAGGTTTTTCTTTGATAAATAATAATTAACTATATGACCCAATTCATGTACCAAGTTTTTTAAATCTACATAGGCTCCTCTAAAATTCATAAATGAATAGGTGTGCCAAGAAAAAGTAATTGATTGATGTTTATCCTGATCTGGCTCAGCATCTATATGACCATTTAGTAATTCATCTACAACTTCTAGATAATCATTTCCCAAAGGCTTCAAAGCATTCTTGATTATTTCAACTGCGTCTTGAAAAGAGTATTTTTTCTTAAAACCATTATCTAACGGGACGCCAAAATCATATAAATGTGGTTTTTTAATCCCTAATAAGCTAGATTTAATACTTAAATACTTTTGAATTAAAAACAGATTATTATTTACGGCACTTATTAAAGAATCTATAATTTTTATATCTATGTTTTCTTCAAATAAAATCTTGTCTAACACAGATTTGTATTTCTCTAATTTGGCATTTTTGTTTCTATAATAAAATATTGTATTTATTACATCTGCAAATTTATCCTTTAATAAATCAAATTGTTGGTTAACAGTTATATATACCTGTTTTCTCGTTTTTCTATCTCTTGCAGAAAGATACTTGGCGAAGTTGGAAGAGGTTATTTTTACCATCTCGCCATCTATTTCAATTTCTCCATATTCTATATCCCTTAACATATTATTATATATAGCAAGCTGTGAATTGATTTCGTTATTATTATTAACTATTTCCTGACTAACAGACTCTTCTTGAACATGTTCTTGTCTTCTAAATAAGTTGTCTAGATATAACTTATATGTATTTAGTCCTAAGTTTTTTGTAATATAATAAAACACTTTCTCTTTTCCTAACCCTAAGATTAATCTATCAATAAAAGCAAGCTCCAATTCCACTTCATTACTAAAATCTTCTGCATCTTTCTTAAGTTTTATACATTCCTCAGAATGTATATTCTTATAATACATTAACGATCCGTAAATAAGAATATTATTGGTTAATTCTTTAATATCCCATTTTCTATTCAACATTTCTAATAATGAAACTTCATCTATTGTAGTATCAGAATATTTTTTAATTTTAGTCAACAATTCCTTTACTTTATCAAATTCTCTATAAAAATCTTCATTACTTTCAAACAAACCGGTTAAATTCCATTTCAATTTCATTCCATATCCTCCCATCATTTCTATTATATGATACTAAATAAATAAAAAACAATAAAAAAGAACTTATTACAAGCTCTTACAATTCATATGATGCCTCGGTCCGGACTCGAATGAGCACGTTATTGCTAACACTGGATTTTGAGTTATACTTTTTTAATATCTTAAAATACATGAATTGAATCGATATCAATCTCACAAAAACCCGCTAAAAAATAATGAATTTTGAAGGGTGGGATCATTTTTCGCAAGTATTATCAAATTTTTACACAACGAAGCTATATAGAATATACTTTCTATAATTTCTTTGCTAAAATAGTAATAGGAGATGGGCAAAAAATGGAAGAAGAAAAAAAGAATAATAAAGGATTATATGTAATAATTGCGGTTTTATGCCTTTTAGTATTAGGGCTTGGAGGGTATATTATTTATGATAAAAGTTTAAGTAATATTCAAAAAGATACTAATACAAATAACAAAAACCATAATGTTTACAAAGAAAAAAAAGAATCCAAAGAAGATGATAGCAAAAAAAATGATTCGGAAGAAAAAGAAAACCAAAAAAGAGAATACACTCCTTACGAAATAGGAGATAAAGTTACAGTAGAATTAAATGATTCTAATAAATCAACTTTTTATGTTCTAAAGCAATCTTCTAAGAATGAAGAATATGTAACTTTATTTGCTGAAAAAGAAATTGGAACTAGTGCATTTCAAGAAGATTATACTGACGAGAATGAATTTGAAGGATCACTAATTCAAAGTAAATTAAATGAATTAACAGCTAATTGGACAAATGTTAAAGAAAAGAGATTAATCACTGCCGAGGAAATTATAGCTACTGGCTTAACAAGTAAAAAGCAATGTGGCCCTTCAGAAAGTAATGTATGTGATGCTATTGAAGAGGATTCGTGGTTATTAGAAAAAAATGGAAATACTAATAATCAATATTGGACTATGTCTAAAGCTGTAGAAGATGCTGCTGGATCATACCCAAATAATAGATACGTTTATATAGTTACTCTAGACGGATATATTACAGGATATATAGTTGGATATAAACCGGGTAGTGAATGGAACAAAAAAGGAAATTTTGGTGATAATATGGGTATAAGACCAGTTATAGTAATAGCAAAGGAATATGTTAAATAAAATGGATTAATAATCCATTTTTTTATTTGTGCCTCATGTTGGACTCGAACCGGCACGTTATTGCTACACTGGACTTTGAGTTATATTTTTAAATTAACGAAACAAATTGAAATACTATGAATGGGCTCTATTTTCATAATGTTATTTGTCATAATCGAAAACAATTAATATTAATGCGTTAAAGCTGATATTGCTGAGTTGATTGTCAGTCTTAAAATCTTCTGGTAAAAAACTAGTAATGTTTAAACGTCTTCGTCCCACCACCAGTCTGTTATTCTTTCTTCTATTATCACTACTATTCGTAGTCTTAATATAGAAAAATCCACCTAACTATAAGCATAGTATAGGTGGAAAGACATTAGTCAGCAACACTCAACCTAACAATTAAGTGTTCCTTTTCGTATGAAGTTTCCTTCATCTGACCAAATAATAACCAAAAAAAGAACTTATTACAAGTTCTTACAATTCATATGGTGCCTCAGGCCGGACTCGAACCGGCACGTTATTGCTAACACT
>CADCFX010000028.1 GCA_902800945.1 uncultured Erysipelotrichaceae bacterium
CCTAGCTTGGTAAACATTCCTCGGGATGCAATGTTATAATCCCTTACATGTGCTGTTATAGAGCATTTCTTTTCTTCTGCTATTGTAATAGCTCTATTCATTAGCATAGTACCAATACCTTTGTGGTGATAGCTTCTCTTTACAGCGATTTGCAGAATGTAGCATACTCCATCTATAATACCAAGTGAATTAAAGCCGACTGGCTCGCCGTTATCATAGGCAATTAGTAAGAGACTCGAATAATTTACTAAGCCTGTGTAGTTTAGGGTTCCTCCGTTTGTTCGGAGGTTTTCAGCGGTTATGTTTTGATCTAGGTATTCACATATTTCTTTAATGCTTTCTTTTTGAGGGTTAATCTCTTTAATCTCTATCATATTCTTTCTTTTTTTCCTTCTCTTTTTTCAATATTTTCTTAGTTAGAGTATAAAGCTTTTCCATGGCTTTATCATTGTTGTTATGACTCATGTTTTTTTTCATTCTTGCTATAATACTTGATTGTTCTGATATTAGTTTTATATATTTAAAAAAACCTGTAGGAGTTTTGAACATTCTACCAAAACCATTTCTTACAAAGTACTTATAATTTGCTCTTTCTTGTCCGCCAGAGCAGTTAATCATTATGACTGGTTTTTTGAAATATAGGCTTTCTGTAGTTTGAGCTCCGCCTGGTTTAGAAACTACAAAGTCGCATATTTGTAGCAATTCCGGTACGTTTTTAACAAAGCCGAAAGTCTTTACGTTATCTACTTCATAGATTTTAACCCATTTATCAACTCTAGCTTTAGCTTTTGTGTTACGACCAGCTATATAAATGATATCTAAATCTAGATAACCTTTTATTAATTTTTTAATATACGGAAGAGAATGAGTCCCTCCGTTTCCTCCTCCTCCGAAGAATAAACATATTGGGCGGGTGCCGCTAAAGCCTAGCTTTTTTCTGTACTTATTCATATCAAAAGTGGGGCTAGAAACAGGATGAATGGGTATACCAATTGGTTTAATCTTATTCTTTTCTACACCTTTATAAACTAAGTATCCAACTTCGTCTTTATCTGCTACAACTATTGCGTCTTCGTCTTTATATCCCTTTAACCACATAGCTTGGGTTTCATAATCCGTTACTACTGTTATTAAACGACAATTTGTTATTCCCTTGCGATTGTAATAATCTATTAGGCTGCTTCCATAAAAATGGGTAGAAATAACTAAATCAGGGTCGAAATCTGTAATTACCTTACGCATTCTTTTATTTTTGAATAGTTGTAAAGATATTTTTGTTGCATAAGCACTATTTAATTTATTATCGAATAGGTCATATATAAAAGACCATCCCATTGGAAATCTTAAGAGAAAAAAATCGGTGGCTTTTTGGCTGGCTTTTCCCAGAATAGGAAGTGAGTATTTGAGTAAGTCAATAGCCATAATCTCTAACTCTTGGTCTTGCTCTTTGAAGTATTTTTCTATATATTCAGCTATTGCTCTATGGCCATTGCCATACATGCAATAAGCTAATAATATTCTTTTTTTCATATTCATCACTGTGTTTATTATAACATTTTTTGCAAGTAATAGAAATTAAACTTTTGTTTGCCAAACAAACTATCTTATGTTATCATTTACTTGAGGTGTTATTATGCAAAAGAAAAAAGAATTAACAAGACGACAAAATGATGTTTTAAATTATATAAAAAAGTATATTTCTGAACATGGATACCCACCTGCTACTAGAGAAATAGGTCAAGCGATTGGTTTATCTTCTCCAGCTACAGTTCATACACATATTAAAAAATTAGAAGATGCTGGTTGTATTAAGAAAACCAATTCAAAATTTAGAACTATTGAACTATTGGTTGATAATGAATATGAAAACAAAAAGAAAGATGTAATTAAGGTTCCTTTACTGGGTACTGTGGCTTGTGGAAATCCAATTGATGCTATTGAGAATCCTGATGAATGGTTTTCGTTACCAGCTTCATTAATACCTGCAAAAGATGAAGTGTTTGCCTTATCGTGTAAAGGGGATTCGATGATTAACAAGGGAATATATGATGGCGATATAGTAATAGTAAAAAGATGTAAAATTGCTCGCAATGGTGAAATGGTTGTAGCATTAACCGATGATAATGAAGTTACTTTGAAGACGTTTTATAAGGAAAAGGGATATATCAGATTACAACCTGAAAATGATACTATGGATCCTATTATCTTAGACAACTGTACTATAATAGGTAAGGCAATAGGACTATATAGAAACTTATAAAAAAAGAATAGTTTTTTAACTATTCTTTTTTGTTTGGTGTGATAATACTAGCCTTGATGGTTGATTTAATTGGGAATTTAATATTTCATATTCTTTGCCATGTGGTATTGCCTTACCTTTTTCTATTATTTGATTTAGTTTTTCTTTTGTAAACCAACCTACTTTGCTTACTTCATCTGTTTGCAAGCTAATGTTATCTAGATCAATGTCAGCATATATTATATAAATTGTTACTACTTCACGACTATATACCCCGCCATTATTTAGTACTTCTTGAGTCTTGCCAGCTTCTTCAACTTCATATTGGTTTATGTTTAGCCCTAATTCTTCTTCTAATTCTCTGCTAGCGGCGTTGAGCGGGCTTTCTCCAGTTTTAATATGGCCTCCAACGGCAATGTCCCACATATTAGGATATAAAGATTTAGTAGAGCTCCTTTTTTGCAATAGGGTTTGGCTGTGATCTTTATTTANNNCCTTTTTGATGGGCTAGGCTTTTTAAAACTCTCTCTCCTGTTGGCTCGCCCGTAAATTGGTCTACAACATCTATCATTTCCGCCATCGTAGTTCCTCCTTATTATCTATTTATAGAATATCATGTATACACAGAAGGCGATATATAATAACAAGCAGATGAAGCCGTTTATATGATCACTTTTTTTGGTTTTGCCATCTACTCCTAGAGCCATAGCGGTAAAGATACCACTTATTAGCCCCCCTATATGACAGAAATTATCTATTCCTGTAACCATTACTCCTATAAGTAGGTTTATAGCTATAACAGGTATTATTTGGGTTTTTAGGGCATTACCTAGATATAGGCGATAGTGATATCCAAAGTAAGCTAAAGCTCCCAAAAGGCCGAATATAGCACCTGAAGCACCTGCTGATATAGCATTCACACCTATACCGATTGCTGATAGTAATCCCCCACAAATACCACTCACTAGATAAATAATTATATATTTTGTTTTACCATAGTAATTCTCTATTTGCGTTCCTATTATATATAAAGAATACATATTTATTAACAAATGCAATAACGAGCCATGTAAAAACATATAAGTTAATAAGCGCCATATTTCGCCGCTTTGTAATAGAGTTATATTATTGGCACCAAGTAAAGCAAGTATGTTTGTAGGGACATCAACAATTGCCGGTATTCCGCCAAACATTAGAGTTATTACAAAACCGATTGCACATAACGCCATTATGGCTTGTGTCATGTATATTTTCTTTGGGCTGAATATTTTTTCGTATTGACGGTTTTCTTTTTCCGTCTTCTCGTTAATATCTTTAGTAACATTAATCATAAGATCTATGCCTTTAGCATCTTTTAGAAGCTTTTCATTAATGTTTGGAAAGGCCTCTAAGATGTTTTCGTCAGTAATTTTCCTGTCGTCGAAGATTGGTGCATCGACAATATTTTTTACAGATTCTAATTTTAAATCTTCGTTTAAATCCAAGAAAATATTTAGAGTATTAACGTTAAAAGAAAGTGTCTTCTTCTTTATTTGTTTTACAATACTTTTTGTCTTATAATGATCAAAATCCAATTGTTCTTTATTAAAAATGTTATTGGAATTGATTCTCACTATATAATATGGTCCTTCCCTATTCTCTAACCATATTTCATCTTTTACACCATTTACCACAATGGGATTATAGTTTTCTTCGGTGATAAAGTAATGAACTAAACGCATTATTAGTTCTTCTTTTTTATCCATAACTATTATGCTCATATTGTCCTCCTATTTTTCTTCTAATTTACTTATAAATTCTGCAAATTCATCAGGCAAAGGACATTCAAAATGCAATTCTTTACCAGTAATTGGATGATTGAATGTCATCTTAGCAGAATGTAAATACTGTCCAAAGCTAGTAGCTTTTTTTGTATTATATATAGGGTCATTATAGATTGGATAACCTATATATTCCATATGCACTCTTATTTGATGAGTACGCCCCGTCTCAAGTATACAACTAACTAAGGTATATCCTTTATATCTTTTTATAACTCTCATATTTGTTATAGCTGTTTTACTATTTTTATCGGTTACAGCCATTTTCTTACGATCTTTTTGCGATCTGCCTATTGGAGCATCAATCGTTGCTGAATCATGAGGAAATTCTCCACATAATAGGGCAATATATTCTCTTTTTACTTTTTTATTCTGAAAGTAATCACCTAGTATTTCGTGGGTTTTATTGTTTTTGGCAACCAGTAATAATCCAGATGTATCTTTATCAATACGATGAACTATTCCTGGCCTTTCTTCGCCATTTATATCACTTAACTCTTTTGTATAATGCATTAGACCGTTGGCAAGTGTATTATTTGTATTCCCGCTTCCTGGATGAACAACTAACCCTGAAGGTTTATTGATAACAATTATATCACGGTCTTCGTAAACAATATCTATTGGAATATCTACTGGCTTTATATCGCTTTCTTTAATAAATCCCTCTTTAATCGTGATTATATCATTTTTTTTAACCTTATATGAAGCTTTTTCTTGTTTATTATTTACTAGTATGTAATCTTGCTCTAGCATGTTTTGTATAATGCTACGACTATAATCCGTATTATTACTCAAATATTTATCTAATCTTATATCATTATCTTTTACTTGTATTTCCATCACTATCTTCCCCTTTTAAGATGGCATATATCAATAGTATAACACTTACTACTATGGCAATATCACTTATGTTAAAAACCGGATAATTATAATTAATTATAGTAAAATCCAAAAAATCTCTTACATAGCCAAGTAGCAATCGATCCGCTAGGTTTCCGCTTAGTCCTCCTAATAATAATCCAAAAGCAATGCTATTACGTGTGTTTTTTTTAAAACCTTTTAAGAGACTAAATATTATGACAACGGCTATTATTGTTATTCCTATTAGTAACATTTTGTTGCCTGAAAAAATTCCCCATGCAGCACCTTTATTATACACCAGTGTTAGTCTGAAAAAATTTTTAATAATAGTAATATTATGTAAGGCAAGCATCTCTTCCATTACTATTTTTGAAATTTGATCAACTATTAAAGTTATAATAGCAACTATAAATAGTTTCTTATTCATTTTCCACCTCGTATTACAAATATAAAGAGGATTTTCTCCCCTTTTACTTATATTTATTCTCACTAAATTCTTCAAATATGTCGAGAAGGTAGTCCTTTCTAGCAATGGCATCAAGCCAGCTTTCTGGAATAGCATCATATCCATATATTATCCCGGCTAAAGCACCAGTTAAGGCGCCGATAGTATCGGTATCATTGCCAAGATTTACAGCACCAATTATAGCTTCTGTAAATGACTCGCTTTTTAGCATAACCCATATGCATGCTTCTAAAGAATCTACTATGTATCCAGATGAGTTAATATCGTTAACTACTAATTTCGATATATCTTCCTTTATCAACCTAGAATATACTGCTTGAGTTTCTTCTTGGAACATCGTATAATCGACACATTTTGTCATACTGTAAGCTGAGTATTTATCTTTTCCGTTTAAAAGAAACATAACTAATCTTACATATATATAGCAACCCATAATACTTATTTCATGAGCATGAGTAATAGACGATAGTTTTTTTACTAATTCTAAGACCTCAAAATCTTTTAATTTTTTTTCTACAGCATAAAAAGCTAAGGGAATGATTCTCATCAAAGATCCATTACCATTGCTGTTGATATCTGTCAAACCAAATTTATCTGGATCCTCTTCACGATTATTAGCATATTCTTCTAAAGCCCTTCTAGTTGTATTTCCTATATCAAATACTTCTTTATGTGGGGTGTAATCGGCATGATTCATCCATAATAGAAACTTATCTGCAATATCTTTAATATCTAAATCACATTTAGCATTTATCGAATCAATTGTGGCAATCAACATAGAGGTATCATCAGACCATGTACCTTCCGGAACATCATAAGTACCATGACCCAGCATTTTGGTTACCGGATTATTAAGTAACTCTTCACGAGATTCAAATTCTACTGGGACACCCATGGCATCGCCAATGACAAACCCCATAAGGCTATCAATGTACTTCTCCTTCATAAATACCACCCACCTAATGATATTATACTATAAAATCATGATTTTTATAGTTTTTTTCTTTATTTAAGGCATTTTTTCGCCAATATTTCACCTGTGTCGAGGCTAATTATAGACAAAATATGGTTATTGTAAATAAGACAAGTGCTTTCGTTATGATTGCGAGGTAATCCAACGCTACCAGGATTGATATGCTTATCAGACAAATCATAGATATGAGTATGTCCTACAAAGGCGTAATTATCATCTAATAAATATCTATATTTATAGTTGAGGTGCCCGTGAGTTATAAAAAAACTATGTTCATCTAAATCAATTTTATCAATTTCGTTTACGACAGGGAAAAGGAGTTTATCTATTTCATAATCTCTATCGCAGTTACCTACTACAGATATTGTAATATTTGCCCTTTTATTTAGCAAGCTAGCAACCCCGTTTTCTTCTGCTTGATTATAATAGTAGTAATTATGAAGTAGATCCCCAAGTAAGATTATTTTATCAAATTTTTCTTTTTCACATATTTTATCTAATTTTTGCATATATTCTAGATTCCCGTGAATATCGGATGCGATTAGTGCTTTCACTATTTCTACTTCCTTTTTAGAAAAAAGACTTTTACAAGTCTTTAATCGTACATTTTCTTGCCCAAATCTAATCCCTCTAATTGAAGGGCGATGATAATGCTTTTTATTTCTTTATCAGTTAGGTTAAACTTTTTTAAATCTTTTCTTTTTAGGACCCAAATATCTTTAATACAGTTTATATTGTTTTCCAAGAGTTTTTTTGTCACCTTGTCAGATAGATTCATTTTTTTTATATTATCTTCTAGGTTAAGCATTATTACACCTTCTTTTAGTACTTTTATTATATCATTTATAAAAATCTTTTGTAAGTGTTTCTTTTTAAGCCTTTAGCTCGAAGTTATAATCTTGGTTAGAAAACTTCGAGTTACTATCAATTCTAAAAGTCATCTTAATGTCTGTGTCTACTGATATATCGGTACTTTTTTTAGTGTCATAATCAAATACTGAATATGTATGCCCAGAAAAACTCATTATTAAAAAACCATTTTCTTTTTTATAAGTCCCATAATAAGAATCACCAGCCCTATCAAGGGTAATATAGGTATAAAAAGCACAGGTATTATCTTTGTTGAGTGTAATATAGCTATATGTAGTTGATGGGCATCCAGAAGAAAGATTACACTTACTTAAAGAGTAGATTCCTATTTTGAGTTCTTGATCCTTAGTTTTTATCTCATCAAAGAAGGTAGAATCGAGATCTTTAGAAATAACAACAAGATTTTTTAAATCGTTAACTCTTATTGTTCTGTTACTAGTATCAATTAGGGCAATACTATAATAAGTAAAACCCGCATGACTATATTCTAAACTATGAACACCACTATACATTCTTTTTATGGCACATTTATTGTGGCATTCTATGGTATTACCATCTATGGTTATACTATCGTCTCCCAGTGTTTCGAAAATAATATTTTTTATTACTCCTATCTTTGTCTCTTCATTATAAACGTTTTTAATTCTATAACTAATTGATTTAGATATTCTCCGAGAAAGAATATCGGTTTTACCATTAATGTAGAATTCAATATCTTTGTTAGTTAGGGTACTGGTTCCATAATAGTACTTATTTATAAAATCTTCTTTGCTACTATATTTATTTGTATTTTCATAATAACGATCATAGATGTTTTCAAGGTTTTTCTTATTAAACATTAAATCTGTCATATTTTTTAAACTCTTAGTGGTTAGATAATCTTTGTCTTTTAGATATAAATCATCATGAACACGATCGAATTTAAAAGAATTAAAGTTTTCTAAAATACTATTTTCTTTAATCTTATCGTAATAGCCATATACATAAATCAGATAAGAAAGGACAGTCATAATAATAAAAAGTAATAAACTAATAATTAGGGTGACTATTAGATGTTGATGTTTATTAACCCATTTAATCATTTTATCACTTCCTTTTTTATTTTATTTCATAGCTTATTATTTCTAAATTTCCTAATTTAATATCATCAATACTTGAATTATTTAATAATCTAAATTTGAAAATGACTGTATTATAGTTTTCTTCAGCATCATTAACACTTATTCGAGCTTCATATATTCCGTTATTGTTAGTTAATTCTTCTACTTTTCGAAGTTGAATTGGTCCGGTAAAACCAGGATTTTCATCAATAACAAAATCTTTACCTTCATATTTATATGTTTTTAACCATTCTCCTGTTATATCGCTAAGTTTTAAGTCTCTATTGAAGCAAGTTTTAGCATATTGTCTAACTTTATCAAATGAATAAGCTCTATTTGCGCCTTGAGAAGAGATATAGAAAATATCATCAGTTATAACATCGGCATCAGCGCAATTATATCCTGGATCAGGTTGACAATAATAAATATAATCATTTTTATTAAATGTGTATCCAAATTCTGTCCAAGTTGGATTTGCTACCGCTTGAATAAAGAAAGCAATAATTTCATTTGGAACATCACTTATGGATGTATAAACTGTAGGTTTCCATTGGTAACGATTTCCTATTCCAGTGAATGTTCTAATAGCATTGGCAATTTGAAAAATTCTTTTGTAGGTTGGATTGGTTTCTTCTTCTACTATTTCTTGCTCTTTAGGAGGAGTATTATTTGTAGAAGGTTGCTCTATAACTTCTTTTTCAGTTTCTTTACTTTCTTTTTCGGTACTTTTTTCTATAGTACTTTCTTCTTCTATACTTTCTTCATTAATGTCATCTATTATTTCACTAGCATTTTCTTCAGTATTAGCATTTAATTCATTTTGCTTCGCACTATTAATAGCAACGATAGATACTATTCCTACTGTTAGTATTACAGCAATTATGAGTATTATCAATAATATTTTTTTAAATTTTTTATTATCTGTATTATTCATATTATTCTCTACATTCATTTTATTACTTCTTTCTATTTAATTTATCAATATACATTTTTATGAATAACCAAATGGTAAATATTGTTGCTAATATTACATATAAGTAGAATAAGAATTTTTGTTCAGAATTAATTACTTCCCCACGAGCAATTAGAGAAGCTCCAATTATAAAAGCAACATCTAAGGCACATACAACAATGCGATGAACCATTTTTTCTAAACGATCTATTTGTTTAGAAGAATCACTTATTTCGACATTTAATTTAGTTTCACCATTATTAAGTTCAGTTAAAGCGTTATGGATGTCTTCTGGTATTTCTAATAAATGTTTAGTATTTTTTAATAATTTATAAGCGTCTTTATTAATATTCTTTTTATTAAATATATTACTTATTTCTTCTTTAGATGCTCTATTTTTAATAACTGAAATTAAATTAATTTGCGGACTTATTATTTCTAAGGTTCCTTCTATTACAATAATACCTCTAATTAACATCGTAATATCTTTAGGTAAAGATATTTTATAAGTAATTAGTAAACGCATTACATCTTTTATAAAAGAAGAAATATTGATATCTTCTAAAGGAGTATCTTTGTAATTATTTAAGATATTGTTAAGTTCTTCTCTTAATTTATAATGATCTATTTTTCCTCTTGGAGTACCAAGAGTTAAAAGATTTTTTTCAACCCCTTTAATATCTTCATTAATGATAGAATAGACGGTCTTATTTAATAAATCTCTATTTTTATTATTAAGTCTTCCCATCATACCAAAATCAAGAAATACTATTTTTCCTTCTTTTATAAAAATATTATCGGGATGAGGATCAGCATGGAAGAATGCTCCATCTAAAGCTTGATATAGGTAGTTATTAGCAAGTTTATTACCAATTTCTACTAAATCATAGCCTTCTTTTAATAGTTTATTTTTATCATAGATATTTATACCATCAATATATTCCATAACTAATACTTTTTCAGTACTTAAGTTTCTATATACTTTTGGTACTTTTATATAATTTATATCTTTGTTTATTTCAGCAAATTCTATGATATTATCGGCTTCTTTTAAGAAATTCATTTCTTCATAAGAATTATTTAAAAGTTCATCTAATACTTCTTCAATGCTTACGACATTATGAATAATATCGTTTAAATGTAAAACTTTAACTGCTTTTTTTAAAACTCTAATATCAGTAGTCATTTTTTCTTTTATATTTTTTCTTTGTACTTTGATTACTACTCTATCTTGATTTTTTAAAACAGCTTTATAAACTCCTGCTATAGAGGCACTACCTATTGGATTATAATCTATATGTTCTATTAAACTTAGTTTTTCTTCATCTAATTCTTCTTCAATAATTTTTAAAACTTCATTTTTGTCCATAGGAATAGTATCTTTACGTAGTTTAGATAATTCTTCAATATAATCTTCACCTATTAAGTCAGGACGATTAGATAATATTTGACCAATTTTAATATATGTTGGTCCTAATTCTTCAATGATCTTAACTAGTTTTTTAGGATTTAGTCCACTTAATATATTATTAGCTTTAAGAATTTTAATTATTTCAATTAATCTTTCTTTACCACCCATAAGACATTCTCCTATCATTAAAAAATTATAACATATTTTTGTTATAATTTTAAGGTTTTAGATAAAATAATTTTATTATTCTACTCCGTTCTTAATGCTTCAACAGGATCCTTTTTAGATGCTGCTTTAGCAGGTATTAAGCCCCCAATAAGGGTTAAGGCAATACTTAGTATTATAAGCTTAATAGCATTAGATATACTAAGTGAAGCATTAAGTGGTATATTACCAGTATATTTATGTAATATAGTATTAATTATAGGTATTAAGATATAAGTGATTACCATACCAAACATACCTGATAAGAAACCAATTATAAAGGTTTCGGCATTAAATATTGAAGAAATATTACGTTTTGATGCTCCAATAGCTCTTAATATACCTATTTCTTTAGTCCTTTCATAAACGGAGATATAAGTTATAATACCTATCATTATAGATGATACTACTAATGATATTGATACGAATGCTATTAAAACATAACTAACGGCATTGACGATTGTTTTAACTGAATCCATTAAGATACCGGTTGTATCAGAATATCTTATTTCTTTATCTTCTTCGCCGTTCTTTTTTACTTTTTTATTATAATTATCGATAAATTTCAAGAAATGTTCTTTACCTTCAAAGCTAGAAAAGTAAAAAGATATATAGGTAGGTTTTTCTTTATCTTGATAACCTAAAGCGAGAAGATTGGAATCAGCTGTAGTTACAGTTTTACTCATCATTGCTGTTACTACTCTAGCTAGTTCATCTTCGGTAAAGTTAAGTTTAAAAGCACTAGTTATTTTATTTTGATCAACATTAAAAGCATTAGCTATACTACTCATTAGTTTAGTAGTTAATTCTCCTACTTTAGTAAGTATTTCTTTTTTCATTTTAGCTTCAGTCATTACTTTAGCCATTGTATCGGCTGTTTTAATAATGGCAGCATTATTTAAATATTGCTCTTTTATTGGCGATAAGATACTTGATTCTACTTTAGCAACAGGATTGGTTGGATCAGTGGTTAAAGTAGGATCTATTGAAGCATAAGTAGAAATATAAATAGGTAATAAACCTTTTAGTAATCCACCATAAGCTGGTTTTAAACTAGCACTAGGAATGACATATTCATTTTCGATATTTTTTAAAATAGTTCCTACTTCAGCTGAATTCATATAGTTGTCAATATAACTTTCTACATCATTTAAACTTATGGTTCCAGCAATACTACTAAATAATCCTTCCGTAATTGTATTTAAATTATTAATAAAGCATTCTCTAGCAGGATTTGTGTCAGTAGTAATAGCATTAGATATTTCTGCCATATAGCCTTCGGTTTGTTTTGCTAAAGCAGCTTGATCAATTTTAATATTAAAAGCACTTTCTAATTTCTTTTTATCAACTGATACTAAATCACTAAATTCAAAATCGAAATTATTTTTCTTTTCATCAAAGTTTTTACCAGAAAAGACGTCTAATTTACTATTATTTAATTGCTTTTTTACTATAGTAGTACTGTTAGCATAATTAATGATATGATCAATTAATTCTTTACGATAAGCAACTCCGGGAGATAAAGCACTAGATGTCGAGCCTTTTTTAGCAGTTACAACTCCTACTATTTTTAATTTAGTAGCATTTTTATATAGTTTATTCATATATTCTTCATCGTCAGACATATCTTCATAAACATCATATTTTATATTGTATTTGTAAGTATCAGATGATTCAATTAATCTTAAATCAACGTTTAATAAATCATCATATGTTAGTTCTAAAGGTTTGTTATTAACATTTACTCTTTCCCCACTCATTATTTTAGTAACCATATTATTTAGTTCTTCATTATCTCTTAATCCTAGGGAATAAACTAGTAAATCTGATATACCATTTGGTTCAGATAAAACAATAATCATCTCATTATAGTTTTTAGGCCAAGTACCGGCTAAAACATCATATTGTTCTTTTAAAGCATTTTCATCATCTATCATTTGAGTAAAGATAGAAGCAAATGATGAATATGAGCCCATAAGATTACTATCACCATACATGCTTTTAAATAAATTACTAGGATTTAGTTTAGAAAGTTTATTAGTAGAATCTATGGTATAGATTAAAGGATCTACACTATATGAATATTTAATGCTTGTTAGATCTTTATCTATTTTACTATAATTATCTTCGATATATTTTTTAAAACTTTTTAAATCGTTAGTACTTATACTAGATAACATAGTTGTTATGTATTGCTGCTCTTTAATTTTATTACCTTTTTTTTCTTCATTTGAAGAGCTACGCATAGATAGTAAAGCACCGGTTATATCAGTTGATTCTTGCATTATACTAAGAGGATAAGAAGTAAGTGTGTCTTCTTGAATGGAATCAACATAATTTTGAAAACCAGTAGATACAGCTAGGATTAAAGCAATACCTATTATACCAATGGATCCAGCAAAAGCTACTAAAATTGTTCTTCCTTTTTTAGTCATCAAGTTATTAAAAGATAGTGATAAAGCAGTTAAGAAAGACATTTTAGTTTTATTTCTTTTTTCTAATTTTTTATTGGTTGTATCTATTTGGCCATCATAAGGATTAGTATCTTTGGTTATTTTTCCATCTTTGATACTAATGATTCGATTAGCATATTCTTTTGCCAAGTCCGGATTATGGGTAACCATAATAACTAATCTTTTTTTAGAAATTTTTTTTAATACATCCATTATTTGAATACTTGTTTCAGAATCTAAAGCACCAGTTGGTTCGTCAGCTAAAATAATTTCTGGATTGTTTACTAGAGCTCTAGCTATTGCTACTCTTTGCATTTGGCCACCAGACAATTGATTAGGTTTTTTATGGATATGTTTTTCTAATCCGACATTTTTTAGAGCTTCTTTAGCTCTTGTTCTTCTTTCTTTTTTGGATACCCCAGATAAAGTCAGAGCTAATTCAACGTTTTTTAAGATTGTTTGATGAGTTATTAAATTATAACTTTGGAAAACAAAGCCAACGCGATTATTACGATAAGTATCCCAATCTCTATCATTAAACTTTTTAGTACTTATTTCATTTACAATCAAATCGCCAGAAGAATAATGATCTAATCCTCCTATGATATTTAAAAGGGTCGTTTTCCCACTACCAGACGGCCCTAGGATAGCGGCAAATTCACATTTCCTAAAATTAACACTAACTTCATCTAAGGCTAGCTGTTCAAATTCTCCAGTATTATATCTTTTAGTAATGTTTTTTAGTTCTAACATGTTATCACCTAATTTTTCTTGTCATTATTGTTTAGTAAAAATTGTAATTCCGGTGCTACATCATCAACATTTAAATTAGATGCTGGTTGGCTTTCCACTAGATTTTGTGAGGGTTCTGAAGGAGTATTGGGGCTAATAGTTTGAACAGGCATAGAAACGATTTCGCCTTCAGGAGTATTAATAGCTGTAGCTGTTTCTACAGGTGAAACGTTGTCATAATTTAGAGGGGCAGCTGGATTTGAAACAGCGTTATTAGGAATAAGTTTGGGAGATTTTTCTTCTCCGCCGCCGCCAAGTCCATCACTACTAGCATAACCAATCATCGGATTACATATTATACCGATAAAACTTATAAACACTCCATATTCTATTATTTTAATCTTGTTTTGTAAAGTGGCCAAATCATTCATACTATTAATATTGGTCAAAGAATTAATTGTACTTAGTGATAGTAAACAAGTAATTAATATGATTAAAGCCGCAATAAATTTATAATAACGATGTATTTTACTTTGGGTTCTTATTAAGAAGGGTATAGTTGTTGCACAAATGGTCGCTGCTATGGTAGTCATGATACTTAAGATATTATAATAACCATTCTCTGTCGAATCTTTAAATGATACTATTATAAAACTGAGGGCTATAGTATATATTATGGCAGTACCTATATCAACATAAGCTATTATTTTATGTTCTACGTTTGATAACAAACAAAAAGCAAAGAATAGTAGTATAGCCGGAATGCTAAATAATACAAGTAATGATTTTGTTGCTGATGCATCTACGGATAATACATTTATTCTTCCCATATATATTAAAAATATGATTGTCCCCATTATAACAATTAAAGCAGCGCTTATATATCCTGCTTTTTTCATTTCCATAATTACACCTACTTTGTATTTATATCATATCATATTTTATTGTCGTTTAGAATGGTTATTTGTGTTATAATTGACTAGTAATGATGGTTTTAGGAAGAGATGAGTAATATGATTATAGAAAGAAACGAAGATGAAATTAACAAGCTAAGAGAAGCAGGAAGAATTGTTGGATTAACACATAAATATTTACAACAATTTATTAAACCAGGAATAACCACTAAAGAATTAGATGTTTTAGCAAAAAAATTTATCGAAAGCAAAGGGTGTACCCCATCATTCGAAGGATTATATGGTTTTCCCGGAACAATTTGTATAAGTGTTAATGACGAAGTTGTTCATGGCATTCCTGATGGAAGAGTATTAAAAAATGGAGATATATTGAAATTAGACATTGGTGCTTGTTACAAGGGATATCACGGTGACTCTGCTTGGAGTTATATTGTTGGAGAACCTAAATCAGAAAAAGATATAAAGCTTTTGAAACATACTGAAGAAGCTTTAATGGCCGGGCTCAGCGCTATTCATGACGGGTGTACAACCGGAGATATTGGTCACGCAGTAGAGAAAGTTGCTAATAAATACAATCTTGGGGTTGTTAGAGAATTGGTTGGACATGGAGTTGGCGATAAAGTGCATATGGATCCTGACGTACCAAATTATGGAAAAGCCGGTAAGGGGCCAAGATTACACGCCAACAATGTTATAGCAGTAGAACCAATGCTGAACTTAGGAGAAAGATATATTTATCAATTAGACAATGGTTGGACAATAAAAACTGACGATGGTAAAAATAGTGCTCATTTTGAACATACTGTTTTAGTAACTAATACAGGATATGAAATCTTAACTAGAAGAGATGTTGAATTAGATCCTGAGGACATTATAAAAAAATAAGAAATGATTTCATTTCTTATTTTTTAATAGCTTAGATTTATAGCAATTGTCATATCTTTAGTAATTGGCGTTCCCTCTGGAATAGAGGTAGATACTACGTTACCTACTCCGTTTATATTATAATTAAGATTCAAAAGCTTACAAATAGTAACTACTTCATTTGAGCTGAAGCCAATAACGTTTGGCATAGTTAATTCTCCATTTGTTATTAATATCGCTTTGCTACCTGCAGGGATTTTTTTATCTTTTTTTGGATATTGATTTATTATATATTTTCCATTACCTATTGTGACAACATTCATTCCTTGACTTTGAAGCTGCTCAATAGACTCTTGGGTGTTTTTGCTTATATAGTTTTCCATTTTTATTATTTTGGAATTATCTATTTTTGTTGTATTATCTGTTATGTTTTTATATTTTGCTATTTCTTCCACTACATTAGTAACCATACTAGCAAAGTCTTTATATATTCCGCTGTATTGTTTTACAGAAACATATATTATATATTGCGGATTATCATATGGAAATATGCCCGCAAAACTTCTTACGTAGTCAGTTTTTCCTGTTAAGTAGCCCCCTGACGCCCCTGTTATTTGCGCTGTACCAGTTTTCCCAATCATAGTAATTGTATCACTTTTATAATACCGAGCATCTGTTTTACCACTATAAACGACATCATACATTAGGGCACGCATTTTTTCAGCATTTTCTTTTGTAACCTTTTGACCAAGTTCTTTTCTTTGGTGTTGATATGTAACTTCTCCTGTATTGCTATCTACTATTTTTTCAACAATATAAGGCTGGATTTCCATGCCATTATTAGTTAGAATGCTCAAAGCTTGAAGGTTTTGAATAGGAGTGGTAGTAATACCTTGACCAAACGCCGCTGTAGCGAGTTCCGTTCGATAAATAAAGTTTGCACTTCCTTTTACTTCTCCCGGAAGGGTAATGTTAGTTTTACTACCAAAGCCAAGATTATCATAAAAATCGTGTAGCTTATCACGACCAATTTTTAAAGCTAACCTGGTAGCTGCAACATTAGACGAATAAGCAAAGCCTTCATCATAAGTTATGGTTCCCCAACCTACGCCACCATTAAAGTCTTGGATAACGGCATCTTCTACTTCTATCTTACCAGATGGGTATGTATCACTTCCATTATAAGATCCATTTTCCATAGCAGCTAAGAATGAAAATATTTTCATGGTTGATCCTGGTTCGTATGCGTAAGATGTTAAAGGATTTAAATAATTAGTAATTACCCTTTCGTTCAGATTAAAAGTTGGATTAGATGCGCTTGCTACGATAGCTCCAGTTTTGGCATCCATTACAGAGAATGTTAGCCAAGTCATATCGTTTGCTTCGCTGATTTCTTTGATGCCGTTTTCTAAAAACATTTGTATTTTGCTATCAATTGTTAAATATACATCTTTACCGGGTTGGGCCGGTACAGTAACTGTTGTTGTATTAGGCATAGTATAACCATACAAGTCTTTTTGATAAATTGTATATCCATCTTGTCCTTCTAATTCTTTATCGAAGTAAGACTCAATTCCCATTTTGCCTGATATTGTTCCGTCATCATCGGTTGAGGCATAACCTATTATATATGGTGCTAAGCTTCCTAATAGATAGTATCTTTTGGATGATGAGGTAAAACCGATTCCGGGTAGATTTAATTTTTCTATTTCTTTTTTAGTCATTTCGCTTATTCCTCTACCACCAGGTCCAAGCTCTACTTGATATTTTTTTTGACTCATTAATCTGGTTAGAGTTTCAATTTCCATATTCAATATTGGGCTTAATACTGTTGCGGTATAACTTACATCTATTACGTGGCGAGGATTTTTGCTATTCTCAGTTCTTTTGGGGTCTAAGAAAGCTATAACATTATAAGAGTTTATGTTCTTGGCGAGCAATTCATTATCGCCAGAATAAATACATCCACGAGTTGCTGGTAAGACATCTGTTTCGGTATTACGAGCTTCTACGAACTTAGTTAGGTTAATACCATCAATTTCATTAGCAAGGCTAACATATGATAGTTTATAAATTATTGCACAAAAAGAAAGAATAAGTACAACAAGAATTAAATGGCTAATTGTTATTGTATTATTCTTTTTTCTCATATTACTTCTCCTTATCCTGTTCTACTACTATTACGTTATCATTATTATAAGTCAATCCATTTTCATTTGCAACTGATTGGATTTTATCTAGAGAAGCTAATTCATTAATTTCCATTTTTAAACCTTCATTTGTATTGGCTTGTTTTTTTAGATTATCTTTCGCAGATTGTAAAGCTATATTAGTTTCTGATAAAACAGCTTTTACGTATACATTACTTATTGGTATAGCTACTAACAATAACGCTACTATTACCCACAGGAACACTTCAAAAAAAGGTACTTTTACTTTGCTCTTTTTCATATTACATCCTTTCTATTATTCTTAGCTTTGCACTTTTGCTTCGACTATTTTCTCTTAGTTCTTCGTCCGAAGGTGTAATTGGCTTCTTATTAACCAATTTAATTAATGGTTTATATTCATCAGGTATTTCTGGTAGACCCTTTACCAACTCGTTCACTTCGCTATATTTTTTAAATTCTTTTTTTACTATTCTATCCTCTAAGGAATGAAAAGTTATAACGCTCATCCTTCCTTTAGGATTAAGAAGATTAATAGCTTTAGGAAGTATTGTTTGTAAAGTTTCTAGCTCTTTATTAACTTCTATTCTAATAGCTTGAAAGATATTTCTTTCAGGATGATTATTATTAAAGTATTTTGCTCCAACAGCAGAAGATATAATACTTACTAATTCTTTAGTTGTTTCAATTCTTTTATCCTTACGATAATCTATAATCCTTTTAGCTATTTGTCTACTCATTTTTTCTTCACCATATGAATAGAATACCTCTGTTAACTTTTCTAAGGAGTAATCATTTACAATATCCTTAGCTGTTGTAGATTCTTCTTTATTCATACGCATATCTAATGGGGCATCGCTCATAAAGGAAAAACCCCGTTCTTTTTCATCTATTTGCGGGCTGGATAGTCCTAAATCAAAGACGATTCCGTCCACTTTTGTAATTCCTAACTTAGATAATTCTTCAACCATATTTACAAAATTAGAATGAATTATTGTAAAATTATCCCCTATTTTCGATAATCTTTCTTGTGAGTATTCAATTGCTTCTTTATCTTGATCAAAAGAATACAAATGCCCTTTTGGTATTCTTTTTAAAATTTCACTACTATGTCCCCCATAACCTAAAGTAGCATCTATATAGATGCCATCTTGTTTTATATTTAAACCTTCTATAGATTCAGAAAGTAAAACACTATAATGTTTCACCAAAATCAATCCCCTCAAATAGTTTCTCGGCGGTGTCCTCTAATTTATCACTATTTTCATTAAGCATTTTCTCCCAGGATTCTTTTGACCATATTTCTATACGGTCATTTGCGCCGATAACGATACATTCTTTATCAATACCGGCGTAACTAACCAATGGGGAGGTAATGCAAACTCGACCTTGCGAATCGAATTCACATTCAGTAGCACCGGAAAAGAAGAATCTTGTGAACATACGGACGTCTTTTTTGGTAAAAGGTAGAGTTTTAATTTTGGCCGTTATATCATTCCATTCCTTTTCTTGATAAACATAAAGGCAGTTTTCTAAACCACGAGTTAAAACAAATTTTGTTCCTAATTCTGATCTGAATTTTGCTGGAATGATGAGGCGGCCTTTATCATCTATGGTATGATGATATTCGCCCATGAACATTTCGATCCCCCACTTTCCTCCACTTTGTGCCACTGTCTATAATAATAATACATTTATTAGGTATATTTGTAAATGCTTTTTGAAAATTTTTTTTACTTTTATATGTAAATTTACGTAAATTTTTGGCAGACGATATTGACTTTTCCCAATAAAAAAAGAGAAGAATAAATCTTCTACATTTTCATTTTCCCTTTACAGCCTTTTGAACCATCATAGGTACTTAATACGTTTGATTCGAAACTGGTTATTTTTCTAGAATGATTTTTATACTCTTTAATAGCTGTGGTAATCATCTCGTCCAATAGTTTAGGATATTTTTTACCTTTTGGTGTGAAGAAGAAGAATGAGAATGATCCTGGTATTGTATTCGGTTCGTTAACATATACTTCTTTTGTTTTTTTATTTACCAAGAAATCGAATCTTGTTACTCCAGATAAATTCAGAGCATGAAACGCTTTTTTGGAATAGTCATATATTTTTTCTTCAACATCTTTACTTATATCAGCAGGTATTTTTAAGGTAGAAAGAGATAGCTTTCCACTGCTTTTAGCAGGAGCCTTTTTTCCTCCCTTTCCTCCTTCTCCGATATATTTATCTTCGAATGTTAAAAAATCGTTATCTGTAAACATCTCTCCTATTAACGAGCACTCCATAGATGATGGAGATCCAACTACTGCGCAATCAACTTCTTGAAGGTTTTCTACAACTTTCTCTACTATTATTTTCTCGTCATATTTGATAGCTTCTTCAATTATCTTTTTTATTTCTTTATCATTTTTAGCTATTTCAATGCCCACGCTGCTACCAAGACGTGCAGGTTTTACAATTGCTGGATATCCTAGTTTCTTTATTCTTTTTAAGATTTCTTCTTCGTTTTCTTTGTATTCAAAATCATAGAACCAAATATAATCGACAACATTTACTCCCGCGGCCTTCATTACTTCCTTTTGAATAATTTTATCTTGGCCAATTGCGGCAGAAATAGTGTTAGGTCCAACAAATGGTATCCCTATGGTTTCAAGGTATCCTGCTAAAGAGCCGTCTTCTACTCCTTTACCATGAACAATGGGGAATGCTAAGTCAATGTTGCAATATATACTATTAAATATACCTTTCTTCTTTTGTAATACAAAATCTGTTCCTCTTCTAGTCAATGTTACTTCTTTAGTTTTTTTAGGTATGTCTGATAAATCTTTATAAGTCTCCATAGATTTCAAGCATTCACCAGTATACCAATTTCTATCTTTTCCTATGTATATAGGAATAACTGAGTATTTATTTTTATCTAAAAAACTCATAGCCTGAACAGCGGTAATGATGCTCACCTCATGTTCAACTGATTCTCCACCAAATATTACTCCAACTTTCAACATTTTCATCTCTCCTTTATTCGTTATATGTATCAGGCAAGTCGCTTTGAAGAAGGCAATAAGTATTTCCCTCATCTAATTCTTCTTTTAGTATTCTAAAGGCTTCCATAATATCATTTGTTATATACATCTTTTTTTCGTTATATTTCTTTTCTTTCAAACCGTCTTGAATTGGTTTCGTTTGATTCTTCCCAACTAGAATCACTGCATCTATTTTATTTTCAGCAATGATTTCGCCCAGTTTCTTATTTTCTATATACTCTTTTTCACCAAGTTCAATCATCCCAGAGGTTATGATTACTTTTTTTCCAGGCATTTTTGATAGCACATCAACAGCCATAGCGCAACCTTTAGGATTTGCATTATAAGCATCGTCGATTAGGTTTATATTGTAATACTTTTTCATTTGTAAACGATGTTCTACAGGTTCTACACCTTTAACTGCTTTTTGCAAATCGGCAATGCTTATTCCCAGCTCATGGCCAAGAAGAATTCCCGCTAATAAATTATATATATTATTTTTTCCCAAAAGTTTGGTTTGAAATTCATATTCTTTGTTGTTGCCTTTAAAGACTGCTTTAAACTTTGTCCCTTTATATGTTAATTCAATATCTTTAGCATATAGATCGCTTTTTTTATCATCTATACCTACCCATAATATTTTACAATCATTTTGAACGTGGTAAGACTTTTGTTTCGGATCATCAGCGTTTAAAATACCTATTCCATCACTCGGAAGATTTTCTATTAGCTCAAATTTAGTTCTTTGAATGGCTTCTTCCGAACCGAACGTTTC